>JAPOZF010000005.1 GCA_026706165.1 Gemmatimonadota bacterium | reverse complement strand
ATCGCCGCGTTCTCCTCCCCGGTGTTGGGGCGCACGTGGCTGCCCGGGACCACCCACAGCACGTCGTCGTCGTAGAGGGGAATGTTCCACTGCACGTAGCGCGGTCCGTTCTCGAGGATGTCGTCGGCATAGGCCATCAGCGGCGCGTTCAGCGGCGGGTAGAAGTCGCGGTGCCAGGAAGCCGGCCCGCGGTCGGAGACCGGGTTGCACATCATCATCATCTCGGTGTTGGGGGCGTCCTCCTCGGCCAGCAGGCGGCTGCTCACCCCCTGGGTGTTCTCGTGCAGCCACAGCTCGATGGCCGGTGCCGTCTCCCGGTCGTGCTCCGCCCCCATGCCGTTGATGTGCAGCCGGGGCTGGTTGGAGGTCTCCCAGACGCCCCCGGGGGGATCGTCGGGGCCGGCCTGACGGGCCCAGACCTCCCGCTGGCGCTCGACCAGGATTTCATGGCACCGCCTCATTCTTTCGAGATCCCCCGGCGGGATCACCTCGCGCAGGATGACGAACCCCTGCTCGAGGAACTCGTCCCTGTCGGCCTTTATCATGACTCCCCCGATGCGAGCATCCGCTTCGCCGAATCGATGACCTGTTTCGCGATCTCTTCCGGCTCCTGCTTCTCCAGCCCCGCGTCGAAAGGCTCGACCGTCACCGGGCCGTCGTAGCCGATCTTCTCGAGGCAGCGGACGAAGGCGGCCGCGTCGATGATCCCGGTGGCGCATGGCAGCCGCCGCTCGAGGTCCATCTGCTGATCGCGGCCGCGCCCCTCGACGCCGTCGTTGATGTGCACGAGGACGGTCTTCCGGTTGTCGAGGAGCCGGGTCAGCTCCTCCTCGGTGCCGCCGCTGGTGTACCAGTGGTAGCTGTCGAGCAGCACGCCGACGTACTGCTTTCCTCCCGGCGGGGCGATCGCCGCCAGGAGGTCGAGCATCTGCGGCAGGGTGTGGACGAACTCGTATTTCATCTCGTCCCTCAGCGTCTTCGGGCCGATGAACTCGAGGCCGAGGCGGATGCCGTGGTCGGCCATCAGCCGCGCCATCGGCGCCAGGCGTTCGACGTGCAGCTCGAAGTTCGCTCCGTACTCGAGGAAGTCGCTGCAGGGCCTGGCCCCCGACACCCCGCGGTCGCAGCCGAGGCGGCGGGCGGCCGGCAGCCACCGGCGCAGCTCCTCCATCCGCTGTTCGAAGACCGCCCGCTCTCCGGCGTAGTCCCAGGTCGCCCCGAAGCTGCCGAACCTCAGGCCGGCGGAGGCCATCGCCTCATCGATCTGCTCGAGGGAGAGGGCCTCCCTGCCCTCGCCGATGCGGCTCAGCGGCAGGTCGATTCCCGCGTACCCGTGCCGGGCCGCCAGGGGGATCAGGTCCTCCAGGGGGAGGTCGATTCCCACCGAATCGGGATCCAGGTTGATGTACATGTCCGCTTCCTTTCGTTCTTCGGGGCGCGGGAAGCAACTGCGTCCGGCCTCCTGCGGTTCCGCATTTCGCGGAAGCAGCGGCCGGCCCCGGGTTGACGGGCGGAAAATCTGCGGCATTCAGAACCCCGCGTCGATGCGCCGCCTCAGGGCCCTCAACTGGAACAGGTTCTCGAATGCCACGGCGACCCGGAGCCAATGGTTTTTATTTCCCCATGATAGGTGGAGTGAGTGGGTATCTTTTTTTGGCCCGTGAGAACGAGAATCTTCAGCCAGCCCGCGGACAGGCGAGTCCGAGCATCAAGCCTGTCGAAGAGCTAGCCGCTCCGGTGAAGGTGATGGATGGGGCAACCGTCACGAATGATTCACACAGCAAGCGCCCGGTTGAATCAACAGGCAGAAGGGACAAGAAGATGAACCTTGACGAACATCAAATTCTGCTAAGCAATTGGCAGGCGCGGTGCACTGACGGAACCTTTATTTCCGATGGACCCATCGACCCCAGTCGGTGGTCGAATGCCAAACCCCGAGTGCTGTTTCTTGCGAAGGAGGCCTACGGAGAGATGGGGCCGGGCCAGACCTGGGACTTGCCGGAACTGGTAAGGGAAGTGTGGCGAGAGCCGAAGGGCAATTTCTGGTGGAATTTGGGATACTGGGCTTATGGGATCCAGCATCAACTGCGCGTAGGAGAAGTACCGTCAAGCCCCTGGACTGGCGGAAAACATTGGAAAGAAGATGTCTGGGATTCGGTACTACAGAGCGCCATTGTAAACCTCAAGAAGATCCATGGATACCCCGAGTCAAACGACGACGATTTGCGACAGTATGTCCACAACCATGGGGATCTACTCAGGCGGCAGGTCGAATGCCTGAGCCCGGATGTGATGGTTTGCTGCTATACGTGGCATTTGGTCGAAGGCCACGTGTGGGAACATGCGGAGAGCATTTCCGAACTGGTCTTCAGGTTAGACGACATGTTGGTGCTGGATTTCTGGCACCCGGCAAACCGCTACCCTAACGTGTTGTGTTATTATGCCGCCCTGGGGTTGCTTCAGCGAGCCCTTTAACGCGGCGGCGCCGGAAATTTGAACCGCACATTCGACAGCATCCGGGCGCTGGTTGCCGAGGGCAGTGTCCGGGTCTCGGAGCATGGATACGACGAGTTGGCCGCGGACGGGCTGCTTGCACGGGAGCTTGTCGAGGGTGTAGAAGCTGCGGAAGTTATCGAGGACTACCCGGACTATCCAAAAGGACCGTGCGTTCTGCTGCTACAGCAGACGAGAGATGATCGACCGGTACACGCCGTGTGGGGACTTCCCGCTGGAAACAAGTGTCCGGCAGTGCTGATTACAGCGTACCTTCCCGATCCCGAAAAATGGGAACCTGGGTTCAGGCGGAGGCGTAAATGACCAAGAGAAGACGGACAAAGCTGGTCCACGAAGGCAACTACGTCGCTGAAGTGGATATCGAGATGCTGGAAGATCCCGATGGATGGTCACCGTACCTATCACTTGAAGACGCCTATCGTCTCGATGATGTGCGAGAGGCTCTTCGCCGTGGCGATGTGAAGACCGCTGCGGAATTTTCTCGCGTCTTCAGCCTCACACCTGTAGCAGTGTAAACTGCGAAATGGGACGGGCGATCTCCTGGTCTCGCCCCTGGAACAGCTTGAGAAGCCGGCGGCTCTGGTCCCCCCGCCCCGGCTCCATCTCCTACGCTACCACGAGTTCGCCGCATTCGGCAGACTGCGGGCGGCTCCTTCAGCGGCTCGCCTCGAGCCTGGCATAATGCCCTGACTAAAACAGCTCCTCGAAGGCCACCGGCGGCCCCCCTGAGCCTGCCCTGATGAAGGAGATCAGGTCGAGGAGCTGCTGCACGGTGTAGCGGCTGGCGTAGGTATCCGGCATGGCGGAGCGGGAGGTCGGCTGCTCGCTGAGGATCCGGTCCTTGCGGATGTTCCGCGTCACCGGGGGAAAACGGGTTACGTCGAAAACCTTCACTCGCGTTTCGGTCTCTCCGAGACGGAGGACCTCGAGCGTGTCCCCCGCGGCCGTCACCAGCTCGATGACGCGGCCGCCGGGAATCGCGAAGGCGTCCGGAGTAAGGATTTCCCGCAGCAGCATCCGCGGCGGCGCCGAGGCCAGCAGCCCGAGGTCGGGAGCCGCCGCCGACCCCCGGCCGCCGATGGCGTGGCAGTGGGCGCAGCCGTGGTCGTCGCCGGAGTCGAAGAACAGGGAGCGGCCCCTGCCGGGGTCCCCGTAGAGGCCGGAAGGCGCGGCGGCAACCGGGACCGGTTCGGTTGTTTTCCCTACCCTGCGGACGTCCGCGGCGGAGAATCTGCCGCCTCCGAACACCGGGTCGGGATCGGTGAGGTTCAGGTCCGCCAGCACCTGTATGAACGAGACGATGGAAGCGATCTCCCCCTCTGTCAGCCGGTCCCCCCAGCTGCCCATGGTCGAGTTGGGGATGCCGTCCCTGATCACGCGGATCAGGTAGTCGGCGGGCAGCTTCCTGCCGCGCATCCGCGGCCCCCTGCCGGCGCGCCCCCCCTTGCCGTGGCAGTACCCCACGGAGCAGTTGCGGGCGAACAGCACCTGGCCCTGAAAGAGAAGGAAGTCGCTGGCCGTCGCGGAAGCCGCTGTGAGACTGGAAGGCTCTTCGAGCCCCGCCCGCCCATCAGCGGCTCCGGGCGATCCAGCAGAATTCGGGGCGGCCTCCCCCGCCACGGGTGCCGCAGCTAACAATCCGCTGCAGACGAGGAGAACGGCGACCAGTCCGCGGCTCGAAACGCCCCGCATCCCGCGGAGTTTCTCCTGGACGCCGCAGCGGTCGGCAAGCACCTACTTCAGGGAGAAGACGAAGAGCGCCCCGCCGCCGGGAAAGTCCTCCATCTCCGGCCAGATCTGCGGCAGCAGACCCCCGACCGCCGAGCCCCAGCCGGAGGGCACGGCGATGTACTGGGTGCCGTCCACGGCGTAGGTGATCGGCGAGCCGCGGTGGCCGGAGCCGGTGTTGAAGCTCCACAGCACCTCGCCGCTCTCGGCGTCGAAGGCGAGGAACCGCCCCTCCGGGTCGCCGGTGAAAACCAGGTTGCCCCCCGTGGCGAGCGAGGAGGCGAGCAGGGCGTACTTCGACCGGTAACTCCACTTCTTCTCACCCGTCACCGGGTCGTAGGCGTCGAAGTGGCTGTACGGCTCACCCCCGGGCGGCGGGCGCAGCTCGAACTCGGCGGCGATCCACTCGTCCCCCTTCTCCACCTCCTGCTTCTCGGCGGTAACCTCCTGGCAGAACTCGAGGCCGGTCTGGTACAGCAGCCCGGTCTTCGGGCTGTAGGCGGCGTGGTTCCAGCTCCTTCCCCCGCAGATGGAGGGGCAGAGGTAGACGGGTTCGTTCGGCGGCGGCTCGTTCCGTCCCTGCAGCTCCCCGTTCGGACCGACCCCGGTGATCCAGGTGATGTTGTCGGCATGCGGCCAGGCGCCGATGAACTCGCCGTTGGTGCGGTCGAGGACGTAGGTGTAGCCCCCCTTGTTCGGGTTGATCAGCAGCTTGCGCATCTTCCCCTCCACCGGCAGGTCGACGAGGATCTGCTCGTACGCCGCGTCCCAGTCCCAGACGTCGTAGGGGATCTCCTGGAAGTGCCACTGCCGCTCCCCGGTATCCGGGTCGAGGGCGATCATGCAGTTGGTGTAGAGGTTGAGGCCGCGGCGGTCCTCGCCGTAGAAGTCCGAGGAGGGGTTGCCGATGCCCCAGTACAGCAGGTCGAGGTCGGGGTCGTAGGAGCCGGTCAGCCAGGTCGAGCCCCCCCCGAGCTTCCAGCTGTCCCCGAGCCAGGTTTCGTTCCCCTCCTCCCCTTCGCCGGGGATCGTGTAGAAGCGCCAGGCGTGCCTCCCGGTCTCGGCGTCGTAGGCGTTGATGTACCCCCGGTGCGCCGAGTCCCCCCCGGTCACCCCGACGACCACCTTGTCCTTCACCACCAGCGGCGCCCCGGTGATGTTGCAGCCGCACTCCTGCCAGTCCTCGATGTCGACGTCCCACACCACCTCGCCGGTCTCGGCGTCCAGGGCCACCAGGTGGTTGTCTATGGTCCCCATGAACACCAGTCCGTTGCCGAGGGCGACGCCGCGGTTCCAGGGGCCGTAGAGGAGGCCGAAGTCCTCCGGCATGGGGTGGTAGTAGTGCCACAGCTCCACGCCGGTGACCGCGTCGATGGCGAACACCCGGTTCCAGGAGGAGGTGATGTACATGACCCCGTCGGCCACCAGCGGGGTGCAGGAGAAGCCGCCGTCTACGACCCCGGTCTGGAACACCCAGGCCGCGGACAGGTCGGAGACATTGTCGCGGTTGACCTGGTCGAGCGGGCTGTAGCGCCAGGCGTTGTAGGTGCCGCCGTAGGTGAGCCAGTTCTCCGGTTCAGCGGCGGCGTTGACGAGGCGCTGGGCGTCGATTTCGCTCGCTTCAGAGGGCGCGGCCGCGGTCAGCGCGAGGGCGGCGAGAACGGCGGCGAGTCTTCCCGATTTCATGGCCTTTGCTCCGTCTGGCAGAGGTGGTTGGCAGAACGGTCCGGGACAAGGTCTTTCGAGCGGTCCGGGGACTGCGGGCTCTAACT
>JAPOZF010000393.1:954-6039 GCA_026706165.1 Gemmatimonadota bacterium | reverse complement strand
GTTTTCGTCCCGATGTACGGCAAGGGGCCGTCGATGAACGTCCACGTCGCCGCGGCCATCGTCTCCTACCAGGCGAGGATCGGACGCCGCTGATCAGCCCGCCCGAAACAGCGCGGGTGTGGCGAATCAGTTACGGCAGCCCTGCGGAACTGGTCTGGTTCAAGCCGCGACCCGATGCAGAAGCACTCATCTTTTCATGTCCTTCCAAGGCAAGTCAGCCGGCGTGAAGGCTCTCCAGGCGGCGGTAATCCTCGACCAGATCGTCGTAGACCGCCCGGGCGGAAGCGTCGGGCTGCAGCGTTGAACCCGGGACCGGTTTTGTAAAGGGAGCTGCGATTTCGGACCAGCTGCGCTCCGGACCCGCCCGCCTGAAGTGCGCGTGCGCGGCGCGCAGCGCCGCTCCGAGAGCGGCGGAGTTGGTCGTCCGGAAGCGATGCACCGGCGCCCCGTGCACGTTGGCGAAGATGCGCAGGATTTCGGTGTTGGCCGATGCCCCCCCGGTCACCGAGAGCGAACGCACCGGGACCTGCATCCACTCGCAGTGAATCCGCGACGAGAGGGCCTGCGCCTCGATCACCGCCCTGACGGTGGCGTCGGCATCACCTGGGTCCAGTCCCTTGCGGATGACACCGGGCTCGGCGACCCGGGGAACGATCTCGGGGTCGAAGTAGGGAAGCATCAGGGCGCCGCCGTTTCCCGCTTCGGTGCGCTGCAGGGCCGCGGTGAACATCTCCCAGTCGAGGCCGTGCTCGTCCCTGACGGCCTCCCTGGCCAGGCTGCCGTTCATGAAGCAGACGAGGGCCATGTAGTTGAGTCCGTCGGGTGATGCGAAGACGGCCCCCTCTCCCGAAGCGGAAACCCGCGGTTCCCCCATGCATGCGAACAGCGTGTCAGAAGTGCCGAGACTCAGGGCCACCTGTCCCGGCTCGACCAGCCCCAGGCCGATCAGGCTGCTGGGGTTGTCCCCCGAGAAGGGCAGTACCTGGCATCCGGGAGCAAACCCGTAGCGGCCGGCGAATCGGGGGCTGATGGTGCCGGCAGGGGAATCGGATGCGGCGACCGGCAGGAGCTTTGCAGATAACCCGGGTGCGGTCGCCGCCATCGCTTGCGGGCTCCACCTGCGGGTGCGGATATCCATGAGGTTGGTGCCGCTGCCGTCTCCGGCGTCGACCCCGACCAGCCGGCCGGCAAGGAGGCTGGCGATGAACGAGCTGACCAGGCAGACCGCCGCGGTCGCCTCGTACCCTTCGGGGTCGGTCTGGAAGAACTTGCGGACCTGGGGGCCGCTGAAGCGCTCGAAAGCGGCGTTGCCGGTCAGCTCGAGGAGCTTGTTGCGGCCACCGACCCCGGCCTCGATCTCGCGGCACTGGGACGCGGTCGACGAGTCCATCCAGACCGGGGCGGTGGTGGCGCGCGAGAAGATGCCTGAAAGCGCATCGGCGGGGTCCCCGGGGCCGAACCGCGCCAGGGCGGATGCGGCGGTGGCGTTGAGATAAACGGTGCCGTGCTGTTGGCCGCACCCGGAGATCGCCGCTATGGAAGCGAGATCGCACCTTTCCCGGAGCCTCTCGAGCAGCAGGTCGAGGGCTTCGACCCACATCAGGGGAGGGGCGTGCACTTCTCCCGGGCCGAGCTCGAGAACCCCGTTCTCGACGCCGTAGCGGTCGCCGAAGTGCTCGTCGAAAATGATGGACTCCTCGGCGACGATGGCTTCCGTCGAGAAATCGACGACCAGTCCGGTCATCGACTGGGTGCTGGAATCGATGCCGAGGAATTTGCTCATGAAAATCGCCTTGGTTAGGTTGACACGCCCCCGCGAAACTTTCCTGCAGCGAATACTCGCACAGATCCGGAAGTATGCCAAGCCTCAGAGAGACAGATCCGGCGGTCGCCGGCATCCTCGACGCCGAGAACCGCCGCCAGCACCGGAAAATCCGCCTGATTCCATCGGAGAACTACAGCAGCCGGGCGGTGCTCGAGGCGACCGGTTCGATCCTGACCAACAAGTACTCCGAAGGGTATGCCGGAGACCGCTACTACGAGGGACAGCAGCAGATCGACCGCATCGAGGAGCTGTGCGTGCAGCGGGCAAGGGAGCTGTTCGGGGCAGAACACGTAAACGTCCAGCCGTACTCGGGATCACCCGCCAACCAGGCGGTCTACCTCGCCTTCGCGAAACCGGGGGACAAGGTCATGGGTATGTCGCTGGCTCACGGCGGCCACCTGACGCACGGGGCCGAGGCCAGCGTCTCGGGCCGGTTTTACGAATCGGTGGCCTACGGGGTCGATCCCGGGAGCGGCCGGCTCGATTACGATGAAATCGGCGACCTGGCGCAGCGCCACCGGCCCAAACTCCTGTTCTGCGGCGCTACGGCCTATCCGCGCGTCATCGATTTCGAGCGTTTTGCCGGGATCGGCCGGGAGGCCGGCGCTATCGTGGTGGCAGACATCGCCCACATCTCCGGCCTCGTCGCCGCCGGCGTCCATCCCAGTCCGGTGCCCCATGTGGACATCGTTACGACGACGACCCACAAGACCCTGCGAGGCCCGAGAGGGGGCATGATCATGTGCCGCGCCGAATACGCCGAGGCGGTCGACAAGGCGGTGTTTCCCGGGTTGCAGGGCGGCCCCCACAACCACGCGACCGCGGCGATCGCGGTGGCGCTGAAAGAGGCGGCCTCCGGAGAATTCCGGGAGTATGCTGCGCGGGTCGTCAGCAATGCGAAAATCCTTGCGGATGCGCTGAGCGCGCGCGGCTTCGACCTGGTCTCCGGAGGTACCGACAATCACCTGCTGCTGATCGACGTCACCAACAAGGGGATCACCGGCCACCAGATGGCCAGGGCCCTCGACGCAGCCGGAATCGTCTGCAACCGCAACCTGGTGCCTGGAGACCCGCGTCCTGCCCGCCGCCCCAGCGGCATCCGCATCGGCACGCCGGCGATCACCAGCAGGGGCTTCGGTGACCGGGAGATGGTGCAGCTGGCGGACTGGATGGGGCAGGTGGCGGCCGCCAGGGCGGACGACGCCCTCGACCTCGAGGGGCGCCGGAGATTCTACAGGGAGACCGCCGGGAAGGTGAAGGAGCTGTGCGACCGCTTTCCGGCGCCCGGTCTGGACTACCCGACAGGCGGGTTGCAGGAAGCCCGCCGTCGCCCGGATACCCCGGACAGCGCCCATTTCCCAAAGCAGCGAGACCCATGAACGAGCGAGGGAACGTCTACTCCCGGCTGGGAGTGCGCACCATCATCAATGCCTCGGGGCCGTCGACGCGCCTCAGTGGCTCGATCATGCCTCCCGAGGTCGCCGCGGCGATGAGCGAGGCATCCCGGTTCTGTGTGGATATCGCCGAGCTTCAGGGGCGGGCATGCGAGAGGATCGCCGCGGTCACCGGGGCGGAGGCGGGTTACGTGACCAGCGGCGCCGCCGCCGGGCTGCTGCTCGGCACCGCGGCCTGCGTTACCGGTCTCGACCCCGACAGGATGAACCGCCTGCCCGACACGGCCGGCATGCGCAACGAAGTGATCATGGCGCGCAGCCATCGCAACTTCTACGACCACGCGATTCGCACGACAGGAATACGCCTGGTGGAGGTGGGAATTTCCGACCGCTTCAGCGGCGCCGGGGTCCGCGACGCGGAACCCTGGGAGATCGAGGCGGCGATCAACGACAGGACCGCGGCGATCTGCTACGTCGCGTACAGCCACACGCAACCGCCGCTGCCCGAGGTCGTCGCCGTTGCGCGCGCCGCAGAGATCCCGGTCATCGTCGACGCGGCGGGTCAGCTGCCTCCTGCCGATAACCTGAAGCGCTTCATATCCGAGGGGGCCGACCTCGTGGCCTTCAGCGGGGGCAAGGCGATCCGGGGTCCGCAGAGTTCGGGCATACTGTGCGGCCGCCGCGACCTCGTTCAGGCCGCGGCCCTGCAGCACCTCGATCTCGACGTCTACTGGGAGCAGTGGAATCCACCGGCTGTCCTGATCGACAAGGAGCGCCTGCCCGGGGCCCCCCATCACGGCATCGGCCGTCCCTGCAAGGTGGGCAAGGAAGAGATCGTCGGACTGCTGACGGCGCTGGACCTGTTCGTCGAGGAGGATGGATCAGAACGCCGGAAGCGCTGGTTGGACCTGATGCATTCGCTGCGGGAATCGCTCGCCGGCCTGCCGTGGTGCGAGGCGCTGCTCGTCGACGATCCGAAGCGCTCGGAAATACCGGTGGTGCACCTGAAACTGGACGAAGCCGGTATCGGAAAGACCGCGATGCAGGTGGTCTGCGAGCTGCAGGACGGAGACCCGGCAATCCACGCCAACCCGTCCCATGTTCGCGACGGCATCGTCGCTTTCGGCCCGCTCTGCCTGAAGGAGGAGGAAGTGGGCCGGATCGCCCCGCAGCTGGCCCGGATCATCGGCTAGCTGCACCAGCGGAAGTCGCAAATCAGGGCCGCCCGCAGGCCCGGATTTCACCCGGCCCCGTATCTCGCCAGCACTTCCCCCCACGTCCCCTGCGCCTTCATCAACAGCTCGATCACCTCCCTGATCGCCCCGCTGCCCCCCGGCGTAGTGGTTACGTAATCGGCCCGTTCCTTGACTTCCGGACGGGCGTTGGCCACGGCGACGCCAAGGCCGACCCTTTCGATGAGGGGGATGTCCGGAAGGTCGTCTCCGAGGTATGCGACCTCCTCGTCGGCGACACCGGCGGCGGCGCAGATCTCCTCGTAGGGAGGTGTCTTCTCCAGGTGCCCCTGGCGGATGTAGGTGATGCCGAGCATCTGCGCGCGATGGGTCACTCCCGGGGAGTCGCGCCCGCTGATCAGCCCGCTCGCCAGTCCGGAGGCGTGCGCCCAGCGCAGCGCCATCCCGTCCTGGGCGTGCGACTGCTTGGCCTCGACCATGCCGCCGTCAGGTCCGGGAACGTAGAACAGGTTTCCGTCGGTCCAGACCCCGTCCACGTCCATGAGCAGCAAGCGGATTCCCGCCGCTTTTTGTTCCGCGTCCTTCATGCCGCCGCCCCGGGGGTCAGGCACGGAGCGGAACCGCTTCGCTCTGCGACTCGATGGCTGCGAGGAGCTTTTCGCAGGGCTCGACG
>JAPOZF010000393.1:0-944 GCA_026706165.1 Gemmatimonadota bacterium | reverse complement strand
CTCGACGAACAGCCGCACAGCGTCCACCTGGAGCCGGTCGGTCACTTCCCTCATCGAGATCCCCGTTTCCTCGACCCTGTCCATGATCCGCTGCGCCTCGTCCAGGTCCTCTTCCAGGGAAGGCCTCACCTCGCCGTGGTCCCTGAAGGCGGTCAATGTCGCCTCGGGCATGGTGTTTACCGTGTCCGCTCCGACCAGCTCTTCGACGTACATCACGTCGCGGTACTCCGGATTCTTGGTGCTGGTGCTCGCCCACAGCAACCGCTGCGGTCTGGCCCCCCGAGCCGCCAGGGCGCCCCAGCGTTCCCCGGCGAACAGCTCTGCGTAGCGGCGGTAGGCCAGCTTCGCGTTGGCGACGGCCGCCTTGCCGAGAAGACTTCGCAGTTCCTCCGCTTCGGGGGGCGATGCTCCTTCCAGGCGTTTCTCCAGAAGTCCGTCGACCATGGTGTCGATGCGGCTGACGAAGAAGCTCGCGACACTGGCCACGGATCCCGGGTCGCCGCCGCGGCTCAGGAGCTTTTCCAGACCGGACATGTAGGCCTCGGCGACCTCGACGTAGTTCCGGCGCGAGAACAGCAGGGTGATGTTTATGTTCAGTCCTTCTCCTACGAGGTGCTCGACGGCCGGCACTCCCTCGGGGGTGCCGGGGATCTTTATCATCAGGTTCGGGCGGCCCACCGCGGCGGCCAGCCGCAGGGCTTCGTCGATGGAGGCCTGAGTGTCCCCGGCCAGGTGAGGAGAAACTTCGAGCGAAATGAAACCGTCGCTGCCTCCGGTCTCTTCGAAAACCGGCAGCAGCAGGTCCGCCCCCCACTGGATGTCCTCGACAGCAATTGTCTCGTAAATCTGTAACGGCGACAGTCCCGAAGCCGCCAGATTCCCCAAGGCTCCCTTGTAATGGCTCGACCCGGCGATCGCTTTCTCGAAGATCGCGGGGTTCGAAG
>JAPOZF010000368.1:3165-6111 GCA_026706165.1 Gemmatimonadota bacterium | reverse complement strand
GGAAGCGCTGCTCGCGGGGATGGAAGAGCTCGCGGAGGAGACGGGCCCGCTGGTGCTGATCGGGGAAGGGCTGCCGGGCGGAAGCCTTCTCCTGCCGCCGGGGGCATCGCCGCAGGAGTCGCGCTGGCGCGTGATCGTCGATCCGATTGACGGCTCCCGCGGCCTGATGCATCAGAAGCGGAGCGCCTGGATACTGACCGGCGCGGCTCCGGACCGGGGACCCGCCACGACCCTGGCCGACCTCGAGATCGCCGTGCAGACCGAGATTCCGCTGGTCAAGCAGCACCTCAGCGACTCCGTCTGGGCGCGGAGGGGAGGAGGCGTCCTGGCGGAGCGGTACAACCGGCTGAACGGAGAGCGCACCCCGCTGCAGCTGGCCCCCTCCGCGGCGTCATCCCCGCGCCACGGCTTCGCCACCGTGGTCCGTTTCTTTCCGGGGGCCCGCGAGCTCCTGGGCGCAATCGACGACGAGCTGTTCGAGGCTGCTCTCGGGACCCCCTTCGACGGCCGTGCCTCCTGTTTCGAGGACCAGTACATCTCTTCCGGCGGACAGCTCTACGAGCTGATGGCCGGCCGCGACCGCCTGGTCATCGACGTCCGCCCAATTGCCCTGCGCAAGCTGTCGGCAGGCAGGTACGACGAACCGTGCGCCCACCCGTACGACCTGTGCACCGAGTTGGCCGCCCGCGAGGCCGGCGTCGTCGTCACCGCCGTCGACGGGGAGCAGTTGCGAGCCCCGCTCGACGTCAGGACCCCGGTGAACTGGGTCGCGTTTGCCAACACCCGGTTGGCGAAGGTGATCCAGCCGCTGTTGCAGGAGGCGCTACGAAAACGCGGCCTGTTGGAGCCGCAGGCGCAGCCGTGACCACTCGTTGAGGAATCACCTGGTATCCTCGATAGGGCGCCCCTGCCCACGCCACCAGGTTTTCAGCAGATTGCCCGGGCCTGGCGGGCTTCGATCCCGGCTTTGAATCGCTCTCTTCCGGTTTGCTGAGACCGCCCTCAAGAGCTACTTTCGCCGCGAAAAACCGGTGGAATCAGGGAAGTGTACCGCCCGGATCGGTGCTGGCATGCCCTGCGAGACAGGGCAGAGGGGCGGGCGGCATATGCCGCCGGGAGCAGCATTTTACTCGTTGAAACTTCTTCCCTGTCCGCCGGTCCCGCGATCCGATTCCAGTGCCCGCGGAGGGATGTTTCCCGTGGAAGGCAAGGTCAGGACCGGGCGGGACGGTGCGGCGAAACAGGAAGGCAAGTTCACGTAGGACAGGATGGCATGCTGGAAGCAGGACATCGGAACGGGCCGGAGAGGAAGATGACGCTGTCGCCTGCACTCGCCGTTCTCAGGGCGACCCACGGCGACCGCATTCCGGCTGGCCGGCTGGGAGCGGAGACTGTGCCGCCGGCCGTCCTCTCCCTGCCGATCGAGATCGCCATCGAGGAGCTGGTGAAGCACGCCAAGGAGTGCCCGAACCTCGACTGCGGGCATGTGCCTCCTCCCCTCGGGTATCGCCGGGGAATGCGTCCGGACAGGTTCCGGACCGCCAGGCAGGAGGTAAACAGACTGTTGTGGAAGTATCCCGATCACGAACTGGTCGATTCCATCCGTTCCAGTATTCGCCGGGAGAACAAGGAGCTGGTCGACCAGATCTCGACGGGGAGCCTGCTGGAAAGTGAGACGCTGTCCGGGTTGCTTCAGGACAGGAGGGACGGCCTGCGCCGCCTGGCCGCCGTCCTCTGGGCGTCGGAGTTCGACGGTCCGGACGCCGAAGAGCTTTTCCGTTTGCTCGTGCCACTTGCCGATGCCGAATTCACGTCCGGTCTGTCGCTGGAAAACGCTCGCGTCGAAGAGGAGAAGAAGCTGAGGAGGGAGCTCCGCAAGACCAGCAGGGCCTACAGGGAGACCAGGCGGAACTCGGAGCGGTCGGAGAAGAGTCTGCAGCGGAGGGAGCGGGACCTCGAGAAGCTGAGGGGGGAGTACCAGGAGGAGAAGAAGGAGCACCGGAAAGCGGTCGAGGATCTCGAACGGGTCCGCGAGCAGATGCGGCAGTCCGATGCCGCCCGCACCAGTCTCGAAAGGGACCTCGACAAGGCGGAGAAGATCAGGGACGACGTTCAGCGGGAGCACCGCCGGCTGGACCGGGAAAAGAGGGAGCTGGCCGCGGAACGGAGCGATCTGGCGAGGCAGCTCCAGACCAAGGAGCTGCGGGTGAAGGAGCTGGAATCCGAACTCGGAGACCTTCCTCGCGACGACGAGGCGGTCCAGCAGTTCCTGCGGGAGGAGGAGGAGCGCATCAAGCGGGACCGCCTGATCCTCTCCGGCTCGCCGAAGGTGCAGGCCGACGAGGAGTGGCGGCTGCACCGCAAGCTCAAGGCGGCGTTTCTCGATGCCTATCCCAGGTTTCGCGCCGCCGCCCCGAAGAAGAAGCTCCCCCGCAAGAGCTCCCTGCGGTTCCACGCGCTCGGGGGATCCGCGGAAATCGGCAGAAGCTGCTACCTCCTCGAGCTTGGAGAACACCGGATTCTCGTGGACTGCGGCATCAAGCCGGGCGGGTTCTCCGGGTTCCACCCCCCCATCGACGGGCTCGAACGCATCGACGCCCTCATCGTGACGCACGCGCACACCGATCACGTCGGCTGGATCCCCGCGCTCGTCAACCGCTTCGGCGAGCCCGCCATCTACTGCTCCCACGGTACCAGGGCGCTGCTTCCGGCAATGCTGGAGGACTGCCACACCCGCTACATCCGCCAGCTGGCGACCCGCAGCGAGCAGGCGCAACACTTAGCCAACGCCGAGGAGGTTGTCGCGAGTTACGGGAGGGATGACGCGCTCAGGGTTCCCGGGCTCGCGGTCGCCTGCGAGTTCGGCCGCGAGCAGGAGCTGCCGTTCCCCGGCATCTCGGTCCGTTTTTTCCCGGCAGGCCACATTCTCGGCGCCGCCAGCTTTCT
>JAPOZF010000368.1:0-3155 GCA_026706165.1 Gemmatimonadota bacterium | reverse complement strand
GCCAGATCGATCTCCTCGTCCTGGAATCGACGTACGGGAACTCGAGACACCAGGAGCCGGAAACCACCCGGGCCGAGCTCGTCGATTTCATCAGGGATACGACGGAGAATCGCAAGGGGTCGGTGATCCTTCCCTCGTTCGCGCTGGGGCGTGCCCAGGAGTTGCTGAAGTTGATCCTGAAGGGGAAGGAGGAGGGGGATCTCCGGGACGACGTTCCGGTTTTCGTCGACGGGATGATCAAGTCGATCAACCCGATCTACCAGGAACATGCCGACTTCGACCTGCCGCTGGACGCCGTCCTCGAGGTACGCGGCGAAGCGGACCGGGAGGAGATCGCACGCGAAGCGAAAAAGGTGCCGTCGATCATAGTCACCACGTCGGGCATGCTCACGGGGGGGCCGGTGGTCGAGTACGTCCGCCACCTGCTTCCGGATGCCCGCCACCGGATCGTCCTGACCGGTTATCAGGACGAAGGCGCGCCAAGCAGGGCGCTTCTCGACATCTCCGGGGCCGGAGGTCCGCGGGTTGTCCGACTGCCGGGAGAGGGAGGGGAGATCAGGTTCAAGGCAGCGATGCCGGCCAAGCAGTTCGGGCTTTCCGCCCACGCGGACCGGCCCGGGCTGCTCGAGTACGCCTCCAGGCTCAAGCCGAAGCAGATCGCCCTGGTACACGGGGCACCCTGGCAGCAGCAGGACCTGAGCAAGGGGTTGGCGCTCAATCATCCGGGTGCCGTGATCTCCTGCGGACCCGACCAGGTCGAGGTGGGGTGAAGGTCCGGGGGAGGCGGGGTCCCGGCACCTGCGCGCCCCGGATCACCGCGGGGGCTTCACCCCTTTCCCGGTGAGGGCGACGGGCTTCCCTCCTGCCCTCGGCTGACAGCATGACCCGTACCCCTGCCGATCGCACCATCCGACCCGACACGATGAAGGAGACCGGGTCGCTGCCGCTGACGAAAGTCCTGCGCGGCCTGCCTGCATCGGTGCCGTTCGTAGGTCCCGAGGCGCTCGAGCGGCTCAACGGACGCCCGATCGAGGTCCGCGTCGGGGCCAACGAGTCCGCCTTCGGCATATCGCCGAGGGCTCGCGAGGCGATGCTCGCCGCGGTCGGGGAACTCTGCCTGTACAACGACCCGGAGAACTTCGATCTCGCCGCCGCGCTCGCCGTCCACCACCGAATCGACCCGGGAGAGATCTGCATAAGCGCCGGGGTCGACGACCTGCTCGGACTGATGGTGCGCATACTCGTCGAGGCCGGGTCTCCCGTGGTCACCTCGCGCGGCTCCTACCCGACCTTCGACTACCACGTTCGCGGTTTCGGCGGCCGCCTGGAACAGGTGCCCTACGCCGGCGCCCGCGTCGACCTGCAGGGGTTGCTCGACAGGGCCGCGGAGACCGGAGCCCACCTCGTGTACGTCGCCAACCCGGACAATCCGATGGGCACCTGGCACTCCGGGGCGGAGATCCGGGCTTTCGTCGACGCCCTGCCGCAACGGTGCATCGCCATCGTCGACGAGGCCTACAACGACTTCGCCCCTGCCGGGACCGCCCTGCCGGGGGAGCCAGCCGACTGCCGGGCGGTGCGCATGCGGACCTTCTCCAAGGCGCACGGCATGGCCGGCGCCCGCGTCGGTTACGCCATCGCCCCTGCCGACCTCGTCGCCGCCCTGGAAAAGGTTCGCAACCACTTCGGGGTCAACCGCGTCGCCCAGGCGGGTGCCCTGGCCTCGCTGGAGGATCCCGGTTTTACCGCCGGGGTGGCAGGCCAGGTCGCTGCCGGACGCCGCGAGTACGGACAGCTGGCCGCCGAGCTCGGGCTGGCCGCGGTGCCGTCGGCGGCGAACTTCGTCTGCTTCGATATCGGCGCTCCGGAGGAGGCGCGCCGGGTGCTCGAGGAACTGCTGCAGCGCGGGGTCTTCGTGCGCATGCCGTCCAGCCCGCCCCAGAGCCGCTGCATACGCGTCACGGTCGGCACCGGTCCGCAACGGGCCGCCTTTGCCCGTGCCCTGCGGGAGATCCTGGAGGAATCGCGGCGATGAGGGTGCTGGTCTCCGGGTCGACAGGCCTGATCGGGTCGCAGCTCGTGCCCATGCTGGCGAACCGCGGCCACACCGTGGTCCGGCTGGTGCGCCGGACCCCGGCAGCGGGGGAGGACGCGGTGAGGTGGGACCCGGCGGCCGGAGTGCTCGCCGGGCGGGATCTGCATGGAATCGACGCCGCCGTCCACCTGGCGGGTGAATCGATCGTGCGGCGGTGGACCCGGTCGGGCAAGGGGCGGATTCGCGACAGCCGCATCGAAGGCACCCGCCTTCTGTGCGAGACTCTTGCCCGCCTCGACCCGCTTCCGAAGGTTCTCGTCAGCATGTCCGCTGTCGGCTACTACGGGGACCGCGGCGGCGAAGAGCTGACCGAGGAGAGCGCCCCGGGCAGCGGCTTCCTCGCCGAAGTCGGCCGCGATTGGGAGGGGGCCACCGGGGCGGCAGTCCGCGGCGGGATCCGGGTGGTTCTCACCCGTCTCGGGATGGTGCTGTCGCCACGCGGGGGGGCACTGGCCAGGATGCTGCCGGTCTTCAGGCTCGGACTCGGAGGCCGCCTCGGCAGCGGCGATCAGTTCATCAGCTGGATCAGTCTCGAAGATGCCCTGAGGGGGATCTCCTTTGCCCTGGAGACGGGCTCGCTCTCGGGGCCGGCCAACCTCGTGTCCCCCGCTCCGGTCACGAACCGCGCCTTCACCGCGGCACTGGCACGGGCGTTGCGCCGCCCGGCGCTGTTTCCAGTCCCGGCCGTTCTGCTCGAGCTGGTTCTCGGCGAGATGGCGCGCGAGCTGCTGGTCGCCAGCACGAAGGCGCGGCCCCGCGCCCTCCTCGAGTCCGGGTTCACCTTCCGGCATACCGACATCGACGACACCCTCGCCGCCCTGCTGCGGTAGGAGGCTTCAGACCGGGGGCAGACGCCAAGGAAAGAACAGGGAGGCGAGCAGCAGCAGGATGGTAACCGCGAAGGCCGCCAGGATCGACTGCAACTGGAGGCGGCCCGCCTTGCGGCGGAGCCCCTCTACCAGCTCCCGGTCCCGGATCGGCTCGGTTCCTCCCGCGGTAGCGCGCGCACCACGCGCCGCCAGCAGCACTCAGGTCGACCCGCGGGCCTGCAACAGACAGT
>JAPOZF010000278.1 GCA_026706165.1 Gemmatimonadota bacterium | reverse complement strand
GGGGCGGCTCCTCTGCGGCCGCGGAGGTCCGCAGGCTGTCCAGCCGCCGGCGGAAGTGCTCGACCCGGACCCCGTTGGCGTAGGGGTTGGCCTCCGGGTCGACGCCGGCGGCGATCGCTTCGAGGCGCTCGGCCATGGCGCGGGTGCCGTCCGCCGCTGTATCCCCGTCCGGGTCCGGCGAGCACCCCGGGGCCGCGGCGAGGCAGCAGAGAAGCGGCATCCAGAGGGGAGATCGTCGTGTCCGCGTCATGGTTGTCTCGTCAACTCGGGTTTCCGTCACCTCGAATTCTCCCCACTCGAATGCGGTTTGGGGAAAACGCAAAGGACTCGAAATCATCGGTGGAAAGTCATCCAGACAGCCCGGATAAGGTTGCTCTGCAGGCGAGGGCGGGCAATGCTGCCGAAGACAGGCGACGCCCTGTCGAACCGGAGACGACCGGTTTGCAGACAAGGGCGGCAAGCCCCCGGGGCGGCAACCAGCCGGCGGCAGGGGAAGAATAGGCGGGTTTCTGTTCCCGGGCGGGCTCCGGAATGGTTATGTTCCCCGTCATGGAAGAACGCCGCCCCCGCGCCGGGACCGGAGACGCCGCCCGGTGACGAGCTGGCTGCCCTGGACGAGCCGCCGCGGCCCGGCGCTGCGCCCGGAGAGCATGGCCCCGCTCTTCGACGCCCTGGCCCCTGAGCGCGAGCGCTGGCTGCGCCGCAACCGCTACTACTACCGGCAGGTCGCCGACCTCTGCCGCTTCGCGATCCCGCCCGGGTCGAGGGTGCTCGAGATCGGCTGCGGCACCGGCGACCTCCTCGCCGCGGTCTCTCCCGGCCGCGGGCTCGGCATCGATATCAGCCCGAAGATGGTCGAGCTGGCGGCGGCACGGCACCCCGGCCTCGAGTTCCGCTCCGGCGACGCCGAGAACCTCGAGGTCGACGAGACCTTCGACTACGTAATCCTCTCCGACGTCGTCGGCCACCTGTTCGACGTCCAGGGCGCCTTCGCGCAGCTGCACAAGGTTTCGGCCCCCCATACCCGCGTCATCGTCACCAGCTTCAACTACCTGTGGGAGCCGCTGCTCAAGCTCGGGGAGGCCCTGCGGTTGAAGATGAAGGTGCCCCTGCAGAACTGGCTCTCGGCCGGGGACATCGGGAACCTGCTCTACCTCACCGGTTTCGAGACCGTCAACTCCGGTTACCGTTTCCTGGCGCCGCGGCGGGTGCCGCTGCTGTCCCCCTTCGTCAACCGCTTCCTCGCCAGGCTTCCCGGCATCCGCAGGCTCTGCCTGTCGCAGTTCGTCGTCGCCCGCCCCGCGGCCCCGGAGGCGCGCCCCGAGCCGCCGGCCTGCTCCGTCGTCATTCCCTGCCGCAACGAGAAGGGGAACGTCGAGCAGGCGGTCCTGCGCACCCCCGACATCGGCTCCCGCACCGAGCTGATCTTCGTCGAGGGTGGCTCCCGTGACGGCACCGCCGAGGAGATCGAGCGCGTCATTGCCGCGTACCCGCAGCGCGACATCAAGCTCGTCCGCCAGGAGAACGGCAGCGGCAAGGGGGACGCGGTCCGCCGCGGCTTCGCCCGCGCCGGCGGGGAGGTGCTGATGATCCTCGACGGCGACCTCACCGTTTCGCCCGAGGACCTGCCGAGGTTTTACGACGCCCTGGTCGAGGGCCGGGGGGAGCTGATCAACGGCACCCGTCTCGTCTATCCGATGGAGCGCCAGGCGATGCGGCTGCTCAACCTGCTGGCCAACAAGCTCTTCAGCGTCGCCTTCACCTACCTGCTGGAGCAGCGCATCCGCGATACCCTGTGCGGCACCAAGGTCCTTTTCGCCAGGGACTACGCCCGCATCGCCGCGGGGCGCGCCTACTTCGGCGACCTCGATCCCTTCGGGGACTTCGACCTCCTCTTCGGCGCCGCCAGGCTGCAGCTGCGCATCGTCGAGGTCCCGGTGCGCTACCGCGAACGGCGCTACGGAAGCACCCAGATCCAGCGCTTCCGCCACGGCTGGCTGCTGCTGAAGATGACGGCCATCGCCATGCGCAAGCTCAAGTTCGCGTGATCTCCGCCCTGCGCCGGCTGCTCGCGGAACCCGCGGTGCGCGGCCTCGACCTCGACGCTCCCGGCCGCGCCGGGGCGCACCGGAAGCTGATCGAGGGCAGGCCCTTCCTGCGGCGGGTATACGCCGAGTGGGGTGAGTGGCTGGGGGCCTCGATCCCGGAGGGGCCTGGCGCCGTCATCGAGTTGGGTGCCGGCGCCGGCGGATTGCTCGCGGACCGCGGCTGCTTCAGCTCCGACCTGGTTTTTTCAGACAGTCTCGACCTCGTGCTCGACGGGCAGCGCCTGCCGTTCGCCGGAGGGGTACTGCGGGGGATCGCCATGACCAACGTCTTTCACCACCTGCCGGAACCGCGCCGCTTCCTCGCCGAGGCGGCCCGCTGCGTCAGGCCCGGGGGGGCGGTGGTCATGATCGAGCCCTGGTGCACCCCCTGGTCGCGGTTCATCTACGGCAGGTTCCACCACGAAGAGATCGACGTGCATGCCCGGGAGTGGGAAGCTCCGGGAACAGGCCCGATGACGGGAGCCAACTCCGCCCTCCCCTGGATCGTCTTCGCGAGAGACAGGGCCCATTTCGAGAGCGGCTTCCCCGAGTGGCGGCTCGACCGGGTCGAGCCGTACATGCCGTTCCGCTACCTGCTGTCAGGGGGGCTGTCGCTGCGCCAGCTCATGCCGGGATGGAGCTTCGGTTTCTGGAGCGGCGTCGAGCGCGCGCTCGGGTTCGCCGCCGGGGCCACCGCGATGTTCGCCCGCATCCGCCTGCTCCGGGCCGGGGCCGGCTGATGCGCGAGCGCTGTATCCTCGCCGCGGTGCTCGTTGCCGCCGCGGCCCTGCGGCTGTGGTCGATCGACTTCGGCTTTCCCGGCCGCTACCGGCCGGACGAGGGGTACATCGCGCTCAAGGCGTTCCGCGTCCTGCAGGGGCAGCTCGACCCCGGGTTCTACGTCTATCCCTCCCTCTACATATACGCGACGGCGCTGGTCCTCGGCGCCGTCCAGACTTTGGGAGAGCTGTTCGGCCTCTTCGGCGGGATGACCTTCGCCGCTTTCGCCGCCGCCCGCGAGGCCGTCCCCGTCTACCTGACCGGCCGGCTCACCACCGCCGCCCTCGGGGTCGCCGGCGTTTTCGCCGCCTACCTGCTGGGACGGGATGCCTTCGGCCGCGGCGCCGGTCTTCTCGGGGCCATGCTGCTCGCCCTCAACTTCTCGCACGCCAGGGAGTCCCACTTCGCCACCACCGACGTGCCCGCGGCGCTGCTGGCCACCCTGGTCCTGTGGCGGCTGCTGACCCTGGCGCGCCGCGCCCGCCTGCGCGACTACCTGCTCGCCGGCGGGCTCGCCGGACTCGCGGTGTCGACGAAGTACACCGCCGCGGTGCTGGCAGTGCCATGCCTGGCCGCCCACCTGCTCGCCCTCGGCGAGCGGCCCGTGGAGCGGTCCCGTTCCCTGCTGCTCGACCGGCCCCTGGCGGGGTTGGCCGCCGCCTTCGCCGCCTTCGCCTGCACCTCCCCTTACGTGCTCCTCAACAGCGGCCGGTTCCGGGAGGACGTATCGACCTTCATCACCGGGGAGCTGCTGCGCGGGGAAGGCCTGCCTGTCGGGGAGCTGAGCGCCGGCCTGCCCTGGATCTTCGGCTTCGGGCTTCGCTACGGCGCCGGGTATCTCCTCGCGGCCCTGGCGGCCGCCGGCGCCGGGTACGCCCTCTACCTGGCGGCAGGCCGCAGGCCCGGTGGGGACGCGGCGCTGCTGCTGCTGGCGTTTACCGGGACGGTGCTGGCGGCGTACTGCCTCACCGTGGTGCTGTTCTTCCGCTACATGGCGCTGCCGATGCCGGTGCTCTGCCTGCTGGCCGCCAATGCGGCGCTCGCAGCCTGCCGGGGGGTTTTCGGCACGCGCTGGAGCCTCGCAGCGGCCGCCGCGGTCGTCCTGCTGGCCGCGGCGGAGCCGGCCTGGCGCACCGTCTGCTTCAACCGCATCGCCGGCCGGGTCGACACCCGGCAGCTCGCCCGCGAGTGGATCGAGGCCAACGTCCCGGAAGGGGACGTTCTCGTCGCCCGCGGCCGCCTGAAGTACGCCCGGCCCCAATTGCCGGGGCCGGGGGCGTACGTCAGTTTCACCCGCTACCGGGACGCGAGGGCGCGGAATCCGCGGCGTTTGGCCCCGGCCTGGTTCGTCGTCGACAGCCACCCCATCTCCGCCTATTCGCCGCAGCCGCCGCCGGCGGTCGGCGATCTGCTCGAAAGGGAAGGCACCGTGGTCAGGAGGTTCAGCCCGTTCGTCGAGGGCAGGTCGCAGGAGGCGGTGTTCGACGCCGCCGATGCCTTCTACATCCCGGTGGCCGGGTTCGGCGCCGTTGTCCGGCCGGGACCCGGTTTGACGATATACCGCGTACCCGGCAGATAGGCGGGACACTGGGAGGCAGCGTGAGTTTCTGGCAATCGCAGCGGGTGATCGTTACCGGCGGCGCCGGTTTCCTCGGGTCGCGCGTCGTCGCCGGGCTCGCCGGGCGGGACTGCGGCGAGGTCGTCGTGCCGCGCTCCCGGCAGTACGACCTGCGGCGCGAGGAGGATGTCGTGCGCCTCTGCGAGGAGTCGCGCGCCGACATGGTCATTCACCTGGCGGCGACCGTGGGGGGCATAGGGGCCAACCAGGCGAGCCCCGGCTCCTTCTTCTACGACAACCTGATGATGGGGGTGCAGCTGATGGAGCAGGCGCGGCGCTTCGGGATCGCGAAGTTCGTCGCCGTCGGCACGATCTGCGCCTACCCTGCGAACACGCCGGTGCCGTTTGCCGAAGAGGATCTCTGGAACGGCTACCCCGAGGAGACCAACGCCCCGTACGGCCTGGCGAAGAAGATGCTCCTCGTGCAGGCCCGGGCCTACCGCCAGGAGTACGGCACCAACGCCGTCTACCTGCTGCCGACCAACCTGTACGGCCCCGGGGACAACTTCGACCTCGCCTCCTCGCACGTGATCCCGGCGATGATTCGGAAGATCACCGAGGCGGAGGAAGCCGCGGAGGACCGGGTCGTCTTCTGGGGCGACGGCACCCCGACCCGTGAGTTCCTGTTCGTCGAGGACGCCGCCGAGGGAATCCTGCTCGCGGCGGAGAAGTTCGACGGGGCCGAGCCGGTGAACCTCGGCAGCGGCAGGGAGATCTCCATCGCCGCGCTTGCCCGCCTGCTGTGCGGGATGATCGGGTACCGCGGCGAGGTCGTCTGGGACACCAGCCGCCCCAACGGCCAGCTGCGGCGCAGGGTCGACACCTCGAGAGCGGCCCGGGCTTTCGGCTTCAGCGCCTCCGTCGGTCTCGAGGAGGGCCTGCGCAGGACCATCGACTGGTACCGGTCGCAGCCGCGGGGGTAACCGGTGCCGCCCGGCCTCTCAGGAGAGATCAGGACGGCCGCGGGCAGGACCGCGCGGGGAATCGCGGCGCCCGTGCTCTACCTGGGGCTCGCCGTTCTGTTCACCTGGCCGCTCCTGCTGGAGGTGGGATCGCGTCTGCCGCTGGGCAGCGAGTCTTCGGCGACGCTGCCGCTGTTCAACCTCTGGACCCTGAGCTGGAACGCCGACCGCGCCGCCCACCTGTTCTCAGGCTACTGGGACGCGCCGATCTTCCACCCGCAGGAAGCTGCCTTCGGCCTGTCGGATCCGATGCCGGCCACCGGCCTCCTGTTCGCGATCCTGCGCCTGGCGACCTCGAACCCCTTCCTCTCCTACAACCTCTGCCTGCTCGCCATCCTCGCGCTCAACGGGGCCGCCGCCGCTCACCTGGCCGCGGCCCTCGGAGCCGGACGCGCCCCGGCGCTGCTGTCCGGCCTGCTCGCGGTCGGCCTGCCGTGGGTGTCGAACGAGCTCGGGGTGATCCAGATGACGGTGCTGTTCCCCGTCCTCTTCGCCGTGGCCGCCCTGGTCCGGTTTCTGCAGTCGCCGGGCTACCTCCGGGCTGCGGTGCTGGGTCTGTGGGCGGCGGCGGCATACCTCACCTCCAACTACTTCGGGGTCTACCTGTCCCTCTTCCTGCTGCTGGCGGGGGCGCTGCTGGTCGGCAGGGACCAGCTCACCGCGGCCAATGCGAACAGAGCCGCCG
>JAPOZF010000780.1:1981-6187 GCA_026706165.1 Gemmatimonadota bacterium | reverse complement strand
AATCCAAGTTCGATCCGCTTGCGGTCAGCTGGGTCGGGGCTCAGGGACTGATGCAGGTCATGCCGAAGACGGGTGAACAGCTGGGGTTCACCAACCTGCAGGATCCGGAGGACAGCATCCACGCCGGAGCGAAGTACATGCACCAGCTCCTCGACCGCTTCGACCGCGAGATCCCGCCCGATGAGCGGATCCGCTTCGCCCTGGCTTCATACAACGCCGGCTACGGCCACCTGCTCGACGCCCGCCACCTGGCGCGGGAGCAGGGATGGGATCCCGACCGCTGGTTCGGCCAGGTCGAGCAGGCGATGCGCCTGCTGTCGCAGCCGGCCTACTACAAGCGGGCGCGCTACGGCTTCTGCCGGGGAGGGCAGCCGGTGCATTACGTCGATAACATCCAGGATCTGTACGACGCTTACGTCGCGATACTGGAGAACGCCGGGTGATCGGTGGGGTGATTGGAAAAACCGCCTTGTTCGCCCGTCGCTGACCGGTTTTTTCTTCGGGACGGGAAAGCAGAACGGCCGCCACCACAGGTAGCTCATCGGCCTCCCGTTGCGGCTCGACAACCGTCGACAGCTCGCGGGCCCTGGCACGGTCCGGGGCGCGGGGCTGCCAGGCCGTAAGGTTCAGGACTGCCCGGGCCGCTTCAACCCGTGCACGCGCATGCGGGAACGCAGCCGCTCCGGATGCATGTCGAGCAACCGGGCGGCGCCCCGGTCCCCGTAGATCACCCAGTTGGCGGCCTGGAGGGCCTCCAGGATCTGCTGCCTTTCCGTCTCGGCGACCTTGTCGGTGCCCGCCCCGGGCCCCGCCTTGCGGGCAGCCCGCTGGCGGGTCGCGGTCGCGGTCCCGGGGTGGTCCGCGGCCTGGAAAAGATCCTCCAACTGTATGACCCCGTTCCGGCATACGACCACGGCGCGCTCGATCACGTGCTGCAGCTCGCGCACGTTCCCCGGCCATTGCCGGGCCTTCAGGTGCTCCGTTGCGGCCCCGCTCAGTCTCGGCGGGGGCTTCCGCAACTCCCCGGCATACAGGACGGCAAAATGCGCCGCCAGGAACGGTATCTCCTCCGGGCGGTCCCGCAGGGGCGGGATTTTCAGCGGGAACGAGTTCAAGCGGAAAAGCAGGTCTTCCCGGAACTTCCCGTCCCGGGCGGCCTGTCCCAGGTCCCGGTTGGTCGCCGCGATCACCCGGACATCCACCTCGACGGAGGTCATTCCCCCGACCCGCGTAAAGCGGCGATCCTCGAGAACGCTGAGCAGCGCCCGCTGGGCCTCCCTGGAAAGGTCGGCCACCTCGTCGAGGAACAGGGTGCCGCGGTGTGCCTGCTCGAACCAGCCGGTCCTCCGGGTCACGGCGTTGGTGAAAGCCCCCTTCTCATGGCCGAACAGTTCGCTCTCGACCAGGCCCGGGGGTATGGCGCCGCAATTGACGGGGACGAAGGGCCGCTGCCGGCGCCGGCTCAGTTCGTGGATCCGCTCGGCCAGCAGGCCCTTGCCGACCCCGGTCTCCCCCAGGATCATGACCGTCATCCTGGTGTCGGCAACCTTCCCTGCCAGTTCCAGGACCCTCGCCATGGCCGGGCTCTTGCTTATCATGCTCCGGGCCGACGGCTGCAGGCGGGTGCCGTCGTCCTCGGCGACCAGCAGATCGAGGCCGGCCATTTCCGACACCAGGCCGTCCCGGTCCCGGGCTCTCACCTCGAAGCGAAACCGGCCGGGAGGCAGGTGGTCGTAAGCCACCTCGGCGGCCGGGGCGAACTCGCTCCATTCCTCCGCCGGGGGGTGGCCGGCGAGGCGGTGGCTGTAGCGCATCTGCGCCGCCCCGGTCCGGAAGCCGATGCCCTGAAACAGGATCCGGACCCCGCCGGTTTCCTCCGTGCAGGAGACGAACCGGGGGAACCGGTGGAGGCGCCCGGCCTCCGCCTCCCGGATCACCAGGCCGGGCGGGGTGCGGCCGGGACGGTAGGCGACGAGCCCGACGCCGGTGCCGAACCACAGCCGGCCCCGGCGGTCGCGGCGGACCGCGGCGACCACGTTTTCGAGAGCGGCGTCGCCGAGCCGGATGCACTGGAAGGTCTGACCGTCGTACTTCACCACCCCCCCGCCGGCGGTGCCGATCCACATGCACCCCTGCTGCGGGTCGGCGGCCAGGGCGAGAACCCCGTTGGCGGTCAGGTCCCCCCGGTCCGCGGAGAACCGGCGCACCTGTAACGAGGCCAGGTCGACGGCGAAGAGGCCGTGATCGGTGGTCCCCACCCAGAGCCGGTCCCGGTATTCGCACAAGGCGCTCACTTCGGAGACGGTCTCCATACCGGCCCCGTCCAGGGCCTGCAGACGGCCCCCCTCGAAGCGGTACAGGGCCGGGGCGCTGCCCCCGGCGCCGATCCACAAGGCGCCGTCTCCGGCCGGCAGCAGGGCGCTGCAGGGGTTTGGAAGCCGCCCGGCCAGGGGGGTGAAGCGGCCGGCTTCGATCCGCCCGGCGCGCCCATGGGAAGTGCCGGCCCAGACCCGGCCGGGGCCGTCCGTTGCAAGGCAGGTGACTTCCTCGTCCGAATCCGCCTCCCCCACCGCGATTTCCCGGGCTTCCTCGTCCGTCCACTCGAACACCAGGCCGTCGGGACCGGCGCTCCAGATGGTGCGCCCGTCCTCCGCCAGGGCCGATACCGGCCCCCCCGGCTCCAGCGTGCTGATGCGGCCGTTCTCCCGGCGGGCCAGGCCGCCCGGGGTGCCGATCCACAACCGCCCCTCCCCGTCCTCTTCCAGGCACCGGACCTCCTGGTCGGGCAGCCCTTCTTCCTCCGTGTACAGCCGCAGACTTAGCGGGTCGCAGAACAACAGCCCGCCGCCCCACAGCCCTACCCAGATGTTCCCTTCCCTGTCCTCGCAGGTCACCCGGGCGTCGGCGAGGCGGCCCTCCGGAAGGCGCGGGGAAAACGGGCGCCAGCCGCCTCCGTCGAACACCAAGACCCCCCGCCGGGTCATCCACAGCCAGCCGCGGTCGTCGACGCGCACGTGGCGGGTTCCGTGGGAAACCGGGGCCGCGGTGTCGACCCCGGGGTCCGCCTTCACGAGGTCGAGGCGCCGGCGCCCGGGATCGTAGCGGCCGACGACGGCTTCGGAGCCCACGTACCGGAAGGCGATCCACAGATGGCCTGCGGCGTCGAGGGCGAACTTCCAGGGCCACTGCATCGCCTCCCTGCCGGTGCCCCTGTCCCCCTGCATGGGCTCCCCCTCCAGGTTGACGACCCCCCGCTCGCGCGTCGCCAGCCAGGTGGTGCCCGCCGCGTCGGTGGCCAGGTCGTATACCGGCCCCAGCGGCCGGCCGGCCAGGTCGGTCAGCGACTCAACGCACCTGCCCCCGGCAAAGCGGGCGATTCCCGCCCGGGTCAGCAGGCGGATGGAACCGTCTTCCAGGGGCTGCAGGCCCAGCAGCTCGTCGGAAGGCAGCCCGTGCTCGGTGGTGTACACCTCGAACCCCTCCCCGTCGAAGGCGGCCAGCCCGCCCCCCAGGGTGGCGAACAGCAACCTTCCCTCCTCGTCCTCGGCTACCGACATCACGTTGGGGTGGGGAAGCCCTTCCGCGGTCCCGAAGTTGTCGAAACGGGCCCCGTCGAAGCGGCTGACCCCGCCGTCCGCAGTGGCGATCCAGAGGAAGCCTTCCCGGTCCTGGTAGATGTCCTCCACCAGCATCCCCGCCAGTCCGTCGAAAGCGGTGTACTGGTGCCCGAGGACATGGTCGAAGGCCGGGGGCGGTCCCAGGTCTCCGGCCTCTGCGCCCGTCTCGCTCACGGTCCGGTTTTTCTCCATTTGCCGTCGATCCCCCGCATTTGGGATGCAATTCTAATTCCGCTGAAGAGGGCCGGCAAACAGTTCCGGCCGCGGCCGGAGCCACTGTGAAAGGAGGCTTGAACCGCGGCGGGACGGGGGAAAACAGTCGTATGGACATACGGCGGATCTCTTCTGCAATACGACGAATCGTATGCGGATACGACCGCCCTGGGAGCGGTGGGGCGGCCGAGGCCGGGGGCAGGGGAAGTTCGATATGCTGTAACAGACGTTAAAACAACAAGTTGCGAAAAATTTACCAAGGTTTTGCCCGAAACTGGCACGCCACTTGCAACATGTATGGGTGCGGGTGGAGGCGAAACCTGGATCCGCCACCCCGGAGGTTACCGGGATTCTCCGGTCGAGGCTGACAGGTGCG
>JAPOZF010000780.1:253-1971 GCA_026706165.1 Gemmatimonadota bacterium | reverse complement strand
AGGAACAATGGACATGACCGGCCACAAACACACCAACCCCTTGATCCCGCCCCTGGCCGCTGCAGCGGCCCTGCTGGCGGCGCTGTGCATCGGCATCGGCGCGCGCCTGGAGACCGGGGGTCCTCCCGGTCTGCCGCCCGCGCCGTTCGCCCATCTGCTGGGCCGGCAGGCGCCCGATTTCACCCTTCCCGGCCTCGATGGAGAAACCGTGTCCCTGGCCAGCGCCCGGGAAGCCGAGGCCTGGCTGCTCTACTTCACCGACGCCGGGTGCGGGGCCTGCGAGGCGGCCTGGCCGGCGGTGGAAGCAGCGGCCGGGGTGCTTCCCCTCGTCGCCATCGTGAAGGGGGACCCGGATCTGCTGCAGGCCCGCCTGGGGGAGGCGGCCGCGGCCATCGGCCACGACCCGGCCGAATCGGTGCATCGGCTCTACGGGGTGCGCGCCGTGCCCACCGTCCTGCTGATCGACCGGCAGGGGGTGGTCCGTCACGCCGCAACCGGCAGCCGCAGCATCACCGAAGTCGTGGCGGCCTGGAACTCGGAGAGAGGAGGGAGATGATGGAGTGCACTACGCGTGGCACTGCACGAAAACCAGTGCTGACCGGGGCCGCCCTTGCACTGGGATTGGTCGCCGCCGTGCGGACCGGGGAACCTCCTGCGGACCGGGACCCGCAGTCCCTTCTGTTGCGGGTCGTCGGTGAAGGCCCCGCCCTCCTCTCCCGGGGCACCCCCGCTCCCGACTTCGAGCTGCCTGCCTGTGCGGGGAACGCAGACAGGCCGGATGCGGCCGGGGGGCGCACCGTCAGCCTGGACGGCCTCAAGGGGGAATCGTCCGGGGTCGTGTTCGTCAGCTTTTCCTGCCAGTACAGCCGACAGCTGATGCGCGCGGTCCTGGACGAGGGGCCGCCCGACCTCGGCATGCCCCTGCTGTTCATCAAGCGCGGGGGCGACACCGGCAGGGAGCCGACGCCGGAAGAGACCGAGCTGCAGGCAGAACTGGAGACCCGGTTTCTACTGCTGGAGGACGACGGCAGCACCTTCGACGCCTACCGGTCGAACCGGGTTCCGACCACCTACCTGCTGGACGCCGAGGGCAAGGTAGCGGCCTCGGGCATCGGCGAGCCGGAAGGGGTCGAATTGGTAAAGGCCCTGCTTGAAGGGGCGCTGAAGAGAAGGAGGACCTGATGAAGCCGTTTACCGACCCGGTCTTTCTCGTGGAGACGGCGATGCTCGCCAGCCTGCTGACGGTCGGCTTCTACACCAGCTACACCGACCTGAAGACGAGGAAGGTGTTCAATCGCTACACCCTGGCCCTGCTCGGGATCGGCCTGGCCGGGCAGGCTGCGATGGTGGCCCTCGACGTGACCACGTTCGGCCGCGTCGCCGCCCTGCTCGGCATCGGCCTGGCGGTCGCCGCAGGGCTGACCCTTTTCGGGTTCTGGGCCCCCGGAGACGCCAAGCTGTTCCTGGCCGCGGTCGCCGCCCTGCCCCCGAGCCTGTGCCCGTCGCCCGAACTGCTGGCCCCGCAGGCGACCCCTTTCGCCCTGATCCTGAACACCCTGATCTGCTACCTGCTCGTGCTGCTGCTGGTGCCGCTGTGGCGCCGTGAGCCGGAGGAAGAAGGCGGAGCGCAGGCGGACCGTCCCCGTCCGGGGGGCAGGCACTGGCTGCGCGCCGCCTGGGGCCTGGCCGGGCTTCTGGGCCTGGCCCTGGCCTTCGCC
>JAPOZF010000780.1:0-243 GCA_026706165.1 Gemmatimonadota bacterium | reverse complement strand
GTGCTGGAACGCCCGCTCAGCTACCTCGAGGCCCTGGCCGCTCTCTTCGTCGGCTACCGACTGCTCGACCGGGGCCTGGAGGACAGGTACTGGAGCGTCCTCCTGCTGCCGGGAATCTGCGCCCTCCTCTACCTGTGCCTGGTCACCGGGGCCTGGCAGATCTGCGCGCTGATGCTGGGCGCGGTCTGGCTGATCGAGTTGGTCTACCTGCAGGCGCGTTTCCAGTACGGCCGCGCCCTGGTG
>JAPOZF010000735.1 GCA_026706165.1 Gemmatimonadota bacterium | reverse complement strand
CACGAGCCGGTAGTTGTCGTTCGGCGGCTCCTCCACCAGGTCCTCGGCCAGGTGTGACAGCCCCTCGTTGAGCCAGGAAACCTCGCTGATCCCCCGCCGCACCAGGACGTGCTGGTTGAAGTTGACGAGATGCTGAAACTCGTGCGCCAGCAGGGACCGCAAGGACTCGGCGGGATAGAGCGGGTTCACCCACATCAGGTCGATCATGTTGCCGTCTCCGCCCGAGCGCCGGGGCAGCACCGAGGAGGCGCGGAACTGCCCCCCCACGTCGACGTCCTCGATCAGGTGGGTGACCAGCACCGCCACCCGGCCGTCTCCGTCGACGTCCGAAGGAGCCCCGAAGGTCTCGACCAGGAGCGGGTAATCCTCGGCGAACAGGTCGAGGCCCTCCTTCAGCTGTTCCTCCCCGATGTTGCCGTCGTCCTCCCGCAGGTCCTCCTGAACGAAGGCGACGGCGCGTTCGTTGACGGCCACCACCCTGGCCTCGATGGACTGGTCCGGGACGTCTCCCTGGGCCGCGAAGAAAAAGGAGCGGCGGTCTCCGACCTCGTACTGCACCCCCGCCGGCTTGCCAGCCGGCAGCCCGGTCTGCCGCAGGCGCAGGGACAGGGCCCGCTCGAGCTGCCGCGCCCGGGCCTCGACGGAATCGCGGCGGCCCGCCCGCGGGGAAGCGGCCGGTTTGGCCAGGGCCGCCGAGCCGTCCAGGGAGATGTCGTACACCTTCCCCGGCCAGGGCCGCTCTGCCGGAGCCGCATAGAGGGCGAAGACGAGGTCCTGTTCCAGGAGATCGAAGCCCGACTCGATACGCCCCGATGCGTCGGCCCGCAGGTGCAGCAGCTCGGTTGCCGCCTCCCGGGCCGCCAGCCCCGACAGGGCGACCGACACGCGGGGCCGGAAGGGATCGTCGCTGAGCACGGTGAGAAGACCCTGGTCATCGCCCGATCCATCGTAGCTCAGCTCGATCCCGCCGGCCTCGCCCGGCTCCAGGACGGAGGGGTACGCCTCCACGGCGAAAGGCCCCTCTACCCGGGGCGGCTCCAGCGCGACGGGGCCGCTCCCCCGGTTCAACAGGGGGACCTTCCCCGGGCTCCCGGCCAGCAGGGCGAGGGCAACCACACCCACCTCGAGGTCCGGGGGCGGCAGATCCACCCCCTCGATGAGGAACTCCCCGGCCTCCCAGGTCGTGCCGTCCTGCAGCTCGATAACCGCCGACAGGCGCAGCGGACCTTCCTCGCCGGAGGTCAGCCGTACCGGGAAGCGGAAGCGCCCTTCCTCCAGCCCGGCCGGGAGCACGCGGGGTTCCCCGCCGTCGAGCCGGCTCAGATACATCCAGAACCGGCGCACGAAGGGACGCGCCTCTCCGGCCAGGATCACCGCCCGCCGCAGCGGCCATCGCACCGGCAGGGGTTCGTCCAGCGCCAGCCCGTCGAAGAACAGCGGCGGCACCTCGGCCGGTTCGGCCCCGGGCGCGATTTCGAGGTGGAGATAGCTTTCGACAAAAGGCAGGTTCCCCTCCCGCAGGCCGGCGTACAGGGCCAGGCCGGTGGCCCCTTCCGCTTCCCCGGGCACGGGAATGGTGCGCTCGAAGCGCCCCTCCTCAACGAGGAGGAAGGAGGTCCAGGACGATCCATCCTGCGAAATGAAGCTGACGGCCAGGGTCCTGTGCGCCCCGGTATCCTCCACCTCCCCTGCCAGGTGCAGGGGTTCCCCGGTCGCCATGCGGGTCGGCAGCGGCCGGTCGAAGAGAAACCCGGGGAAGAAGCGCCGGGGCAGCATCACCGGGCCCCTGCCCTGGAGCATCTTGAGGCCGTAGTAGCGGCCGACGTAGTCCATGGATTCCCTGGTATTGCCCGTGAAGATCTCGAGGCTGTACTGCCCGCGCGCCGAATGGGGGAAAACGATTTCCCGGGCGAAGCGGCCCTCCCTCACCGGGGTGATGAAATCCACCTGCTCCCCTCTGCCGATGGGGAGGAACCGGAACAGGATCCAGGCGACCCCGTCCTGGTCGACGCTGCCGTCCAGGGGCAGGATCTGCCCGGTGTCGAAGGCGGAGGGCAGCGGCTCCTCGAACCGGATTCCCGCGAAGAACCCGGCCGGGATGGTCTCCGCCGGGAGCAGCCGGGGGGCCAGCATCAGCAGGAGGACTGCGGGGAGTGCTCTACGCACGGCTTTGCGCAGGAAACCTGTTTTCACCGGGATCATGCGGGCGAACCCCGGGCGTCCAGCTCCAGGAGCATACACGGGTTTGAACAGCAGGGACGTGAGTAAGACGTGCAACCATGCGGAATGGCTAGTTCCTGCGCGGGTACTGTCTCGCATCTCTGATTCGTAAACGCTGGGCATGCGTTCTTGACACACTGTTCGCTATTTGCGAACATTCTATGCGTGCAATGCGGGAAGGTATGACTATCAAATGGGGGACTCGGGCAATCAGGGACATGCGTCGCCTTGCCGCCCAGGATCGCGAGAGGATCATTGGCAAGGTCGAGCAGTATGCCAGAGATCCCGCGTCCTTGGCCAACCAAGTGAAAACACTGACCGGTAGTGAGTACAGGCGGATGAGAGTTGGCGACTATCGCGTTATCTTCGGCATTGAGCACGACCAGACCCCTGTCGTGGTAGTCCTGAGAGTTCGACACAGGAGGGAAGTCTATGGCTGACACAGGAGTCATAACCGTTCCGCGAGAGGAATACGAGGCCCTGATCGCCCGCAACGAAGAGCTTGAAGACAGGATGGCTGCCCTCGATGCGGACGACGGCAGCCGGGTTCCCCACGACGTCGCTCTCGCCATCATGCTCGGCGGGAACCCGGTGGCGGCATTCCGAAACCATTCCGGCGTCACGCTGCGCGAGCTGTCCGAAAGAACGGGTGTAGCCGCCAGCTACCTGTCGGAGATCGAGCGAGGTCTCAAGCCCGGTTCGGCGGCAACGCTGTCCAGGATCGCCGGTGCGCTCGGCACCACCATCGATTCTCTGGTGAGCGAATAGAGGTGGACCCCCGCGGGATCTTCCGGACCTGCGGAGCCCCGACCCCTCCCGTGGGATAATCCCCCCATGGCAGAACGCCATTGCCTTCGATCCGGTTCCCGCTCTGAAGTACCGGGCATGCGCATAGTCACCGGCTCCCTGAAAGGCCGCTCGATTCCCTTCAACCCGCGCAGGCACGGGGAGATCCGCGTCACCTCGGCGCGCCTGAAGGAGGCGGTCTTCTCGATGCTCGGCCCGCTCGCGGGCCGGTCCTTCCTCGACCTGTGCGCCGGCAGCGGCCAGATCGCCCTGGAGGCGTACAGCCGCGGGGCGCGGGTCACCGCCTGCGAGCCGGACGGCAGGCGCTATCGGATGCTCCGGGAGCTGTTGCGGGCCTGGGGCGTCGACGAGCGCCTGCAGCTTTCCAACCGGAAGGCGCAGGCCCTGATCTCCGGAACGGACGGCCCCTACGACGGGGTGTACGTCGACCCGCCGTACGAGGCCGCCCTGGGGGGCCGCCCCCTGAGCCTGGCGCTCGCCGAGCAGGTCGCGCTCTCCGGGATGCTCGGCAGCCGCGGCATGATGTTCGTTCAGCACCCCGGAAGCCTGCAACTGCCCGATTCCCTCGACTCCCTGCGCCTCGAGCGCCGCCGCCCGTCCGGGGACAGCGCGGTCAGCGTGTACGTCGCCGCGTCCGCGGACGCCCCCGGCAGCCAGGAGGGTTGACCCCTCCAGTTCGCCGGATTTCGTTGTACCTCTCATGGAATTCACCCCGCTCTCCCGTCAACAGCGCGACGACTTCGAGCGCGACGGCTTTCTCGTGGTGCCGCAGGCCCTGCCCTCCGGCATGGTCGAGCGCCTGCTCGATGCCTCGGACCGCCTGTACGAGCGCGGCAGGCGCGCCAGCGGGCTGAACGAACGCGGCTTCTGGCAGCTCCGCAACTGCCTGGTCGAGGACGACACCTTCCTCGAGCTGCTCGACTGGCCGGCCACCGTGCCGCTGGTGGTCCAGCTCCTCAACCACAACGTCCAGCTGATCACCTCCCACCTCGTGGTGAGACCGCCGATCCCGGCGGACTCCGGCTCCTCGTACGGGCGCCAGGGATGGCACCGGGACGGCGGCACCTGCCCCTCGGATCTCGGCGCGGCGCAGCCGCGCATGTTCATCAAGATCGCCTACTGGCTCAGCGACATCAGCGAACCGGGCCGCGGCGCCATCCGGCTGCTGCCGGGCAGCAACGACACCGGGGTCGAGCCCCCGGAAGGAGACCTCGACGGCAGCGAGGAGTTCGCCATGCGCTGCCGGCCGGGCGACGCCGTGCTGTTCGAGAACCGCACCATGCACGCGGTCGGCCCCAACCATTCCGGGGTGACGCGCAAGACCCTCTTCTTCGGGTACGGGTACCGCTGGCTGCGGCCGATGGACTACATCCGCATGCCGGAAGAGCTGCTCGACCGCTGCGACCCGGTCCGCCGGCAGCTCCTCGGGGACTGCAGCAGCGCCATGGGCTTCCAGATCCCGGTGGACGGAGAGGTCCCTCTGAAGGAGTGGATCCGGGAGCACACCGGCGACGAGATCGAACGCAGCGACGAGATCCCCGCCTTCAGGGTCGGCGCGGCCCGGTAGGCCGCCAGGCTGCGCCATGCGTTTCCGCCCCTGCATCGACCTCCGCGACGGCAGGGTCGTTCAGATCGTCGGCGACACCCTCGACGACCCGTCGCAGGGGACGCGGACCAACTTCACCAGCCGCCAGCCGGCTTCCTGGTTCGCCCGGCGCTACCGCGACGACGGGCTCCCCGGCGGACACGTGATCATGCTGGGCCCGGGAAACGAGGCGGCTGCGGCCGAGGCTCTCGAAGCCTTCCCCGGCGGGCTGCAGGTCGGCGGAGGCATGAACGCCGGCAACGCCCCCGGCTGGCTGCGGCGGGGGGCGAGCGCCGTCATCGCCACCTCCTGTCTCTTCGAGAATGCCGCCTTCTGGCCTTCCCGCGCCGAGCAGATGGCCGCCGCCGTCGGCGCCGGCAACCTCGTTCTCGACCTGAGCTGCGCCGCCCGGGACGGGCGCTACTTCGTGGCGGCCGACCGCTGGCGGACCCTCACCGATTTCGAGATCACCGCGGCCAGCCTCGAGAGCCTCGCCCCGTTCTGCTCGGAGTTCCTCGTGCACGCGACCCAAGTCGAGGGGAAGCAGGGGGGCATCGACGGAGAGCTGGTGCGGCTGCTGGCCGGCGCCAGTCCGCTTCCGACCACCTACGCCGGGGGCATCGCGTCCATGGGGGACGTCGAGCTCGTCGCCGAGCTCGGGCAGGGGCGGCTCGACTTCACGGTCGGATCGGCGCTCGACCTGTTCGGCGGAACGGGCGTGAACTACCGCGACCTCGTCGAGCAGTACGGCGGCGATCCGGGCCTGGCAGCCCGTTGAAAAAGTCCATCCGGGCCGGGGCCGGCAGAGCAGCTTTATCAACGGGTGTTCGGGGCTGATGGCATTCTGTGAGTTACCGCGGTCTCACCGGAATCGAGACCGGGGACATCCGCGAGCCCGGGGAGACTCAACCGGCCTATGACACCCGCTGAAGAAGCCGGGGCAGACGCTGTCCACACCTGCCCTATGCATCCCGAGGTCCGCCGGGAAGGGCCCGGTACCTGTCCGGACTGCGGCATGGGGCTCGAGCCCGAGGTGCCCGCCCCGGCCGCCAGGACCGAGTACACCTGCCCAATGCATCCCGGGGTCGTGCGCGACGGACCCGGGAGCTGCCCCGACTGCGGCATGGCGCTCGAGCCGCGTACGGTGTCGGCAGAAGACGAGCCGAACCCCGAGCTGATCGACATGTCGCGCCGGTTCCGGATGTGCCTCCTCCTCACGCTGCCGGTGTTGTTCCTGGCAATGGCTGAAATGATCCCCGGGCAGCCACCGAAGCACGCCCTCGGTGAACGCCCGGCGGTCTGGCTTCAGTTCCTCCTCAGCACACCTGTGGTTCTGTGGGGCGGCTGGCCCTTCTTCCAGCGGGGCTGGGCTTCTCTCGTCAACCGCAGCCTCAACATGTTCACCCTCATTGCCATCGGAACCGGCGCGGCCTACTGGTACAGCCTCGCCGCCACTCTCCTTCCGGGGATCTTCCCTCCCTCCTTCCGCGGCAACGATGGGGTTGTGGCGATCTACTTCGAGGCGGCGGCGGTCATCACCACCCCCGTCCTTCTGGGGCAGGGCCTCGACCTGCGGGCCCGCCGCCGCC
>JAPOZF010000786.1 GCA_026706165.1 Gemmatimonadota bacterium | reverse complement strand
GACGGAAATCCCTGGGAAGCGGCGACGAGCCCCTCCGAGGCGGGAAAGTACTTCATTCTCGGCAGCGGGGGAGACATCGAGCGTCGGGTGACGGTGGGGGTAACGCCGTTCGGCATTGCCGGCAGCGACGGGATCGACATCCGGGCCAACACCATCGAGCCCTGGTTCTTCGACGGCAGCGTCAACGTTGCGGTCACCGACCCGACCACGGGAGTAACGGACGTACCCCTGCCCCTGGTCGGAGGCCGGGTGCAGGTCGCCACCAGCTGCGTGCACGCGGGCACCATACAGAACTACAAGCCGTCGTTCGACGGCGATCCCAAGACGGCCACCTTCTACAAGATCATCTACAACGCCAGATTCCGGAGCGCATCCGGGTACAAGGGTATCGCCATACTCGACTTGGGCGTTCCCGTTCCACTCTCGCGGATCCGTTTCTATCCCCGCCTCGGTCAGCGCGACGACGCGCGCCTGATCGAGTCGCTTGCCGATCCCCCCATCCCCCTCGAATCCTTCAACGTCGAAAGCTACGCGGAGAACTTTCTCAACGGATTCACCATCCGCGTCGCCGACAACTCGGTCGGCATCTTCGTCAAGGGGCCGTGCGACCGCAATCCCCACGGCACTCATTCCAAGCATCCGAACTGGCCCGAACGCGGAGACAGGCGTTTCGACGTCCTCTACAGCACCGAGGAGAACATCGACACGGTCGTCGACCTGCAGTTTCCCACCCGCTCGGTGCGCTGGCTCCTGTTCGAACCGAACCCCACCCACAGCTGGGAAGTGGCCGAACTGGAAATCTATCCCGAGGGGTACGTCCGCGAGACCGGCGTCGTCTCCCAGATCATGGACTTCGGCAAGCCCGTCAACTGGGGCAGGATCCGCTGGAGCGGCGACTTCCCGGAAGGAACGAGGGTTGAGGTGCGCACCCGCACCGGCAACACTCCCGATCCAAACCTGTACTTCGAGATGGACCCCAACGGAAACGTCGTTCCCACCACCAAAGAGGTGTACGAAGACATAAATTTCCTCGATCAGGTGCCGATCGAATACGACACGGAGAACTGGACTTTCTGGTCTCCGGTCTACGACTTCGAGGGCGGACGCCGCGATTCCTCGCTCCCGGCCGGAAGCTGGGAAGACGGCCTGCCGGTCGTTTCCGAGGGACTCGGGCGCTACCTGCAGCTCGACATCCGCATGTTCGGCACCTTCGAGGTCGCCCCGCGCCTCGAACAGGTCGCCATCCTCTTCAGCGAGACGCCTGTCGCGCAGGAGGTGGTGGGTGAAATCTGGCCGGTCGAGGTAAAAAGCTTCGACCCGGAAACCTTCACCTACGTGATCAAGCCGCGGTTCGACGAGGAGGACAGCGGGTTCGACCGCCTGGAAGTCATAACCCACTCCCGGGCGGAGCAGGTTCGGTCCGTCACCATCGACGGCGTCTACGAGGTCGATCTCAACGAGTTTCCCCCCGTGGTCGAAGACGACCGCCTGGTTGTCGCATTCCCCTTCCGGGTGGCCGATCCCGACAGCAGTTTCAAGCAGATCGAGGTCGTTTTCGACGCCCCGGTTCTCCGCTTCGGAACCCAGTTCACCGGCTGGGTCTACGACAGCTCCGATCCCGACCTCATCAAGCAGCGCATCGAGGCGGGCAACGCCACCTTCCGGTTCTCCGGGGACGACCTGTCGGTGCGCTCGCCGATCGGCGGCGACCTGCTCGCCGACGTGACGGTCGGCCCCAACCCCTTCACCCCCAACGGCGACGGCGTCAACGACCGGGTCTTCGTGGACTACAAGCTGCGGGAAGTGACCGACGCCCGGGAGGTCCTGCTGGAAATCTTCGACCTTTCCGGCAGGCCTGTCGCCACCCTGAGCTCCGGCCTGTCGACCAGCGGAGCCTACCGGCAGACCTGGGACGGCCGCACTGCCAGCGGCGCCCTGGCGCCTCCCGGCACCTACCTGTACCGGATCAGACTCGAGGCCGAGAAGGTCGACGAGGTTATCGGCCTGTTCGCCCTGGCCTATTGAGTGGGGGCGGACGCCGCGGGCAAACAGCCCTGCGGCCTTCTCTGATGTCTGGCAGGGCCCGGGCATTCGGCGCGACGGGAATGAACCGGGCAACTGTCATTCTCTCCCTTTTCGCCCTCGCCGCGCCGGATCTTTTCGCCCTGCCTGTTTCCCGGGCCAGAGCCCCGGCGGAATGGGAAGAGGTCCAGGGGGTGGTGCTGGGGTGGTTCGAGGCCGACTTCCTCTGGCAGCAGTCCCAGGCAAAGGAGTTGGGAGGCTGGACGGAAACGATGATCCGGGCCCGCCGGGAGTTTGTGGGAGAGCACGTCGAACTTGTCGGGGCTCTCCTGGAGACCGGGGTGGAGGTGTACATCCTCGACGATACGACGAACTCCTACAGCCTGCCGGATACGTTGTCCGAGCTGGGACTGGAGGCGCCGGAAATCCACGTCGTGCCGTTTTTCCCGTCCTACCGGGAGGACAGGATCTACAAGCCCTGGTTGAGGGACAACGGTCCGTTCTCCGTCTACCGGGAAGAGGTCGAGTCGCTGCAGCTGCTCGGTTGGCGGAACGACGTGGGCGGGGAAATCACCGCCAGGTTCATGCAGAAATCACTTCACACGTTCGATACGGACGCCGGCTACTACACCGACGGGGGCAACTACATCGTCGACGGCAGGGGGAGACTGTTCTACGACTCCCGATATCAGCCTGAAAACCCGAGGGAACGGAAAACGGTGTGGGAAATCTGGAAGGAGTCGTTCGGCATTGAAGAACTGGTCGAATTGCCGCCCTACCAGATCCACCTCGACTACTACCTGAAGCTCGTTGACGAGGAGACCTTTTTCGTCAGCGAAATCCCCGCAACGAACTATCTCGGCAACGAACAGAGAAGCGACGATCAGAATAGAATCGAAGCCGCGGTGGAGACGATCCGGTCCCGCACCCTGTCCCGTTCCGGCCGGCCCTACCGGTTTGTTCGCATTGCCAACAGCCCATCCAGGGCCGGGAGCTATGAAACCGTCGACGCGACCTATATCAACTCGCTGATCATCAACACGACCGTCATTGTTCCGACCTTCGACCATCCGCCTTCCGACACCGAGGCGTTGCGACTGTACGAAAAACACATGCCGGGCTATCGCATCCTGGCCGTCCCTTCTTCCCGGTTTGCCGAGCGGGGAGGTGGAATCCACTGCGCGGCCAGGGAGATCTACGCCGACGACCCCCTGCTGATCGTCCACGACCGGCTCCCCGGTTCGATGCCGCCGGCAGGGGGGTACGAAATCGATGCCCGCATTCAATCCGCATCCGGTATTGCCGATGCGGTTTTACGCTGGAGGGCGGGCGATACCGGGCGGTTCGAGCAGGTGCCGATGGCGTACCGGCGTGGAGACCGTTTCGCCGCAACCATTCCCGGGCAGCCTCCCGGAACGCGGGTTCACTACTACGTCCAAGCGACCAGCAACGACGGAAAGAGGATGACCAAGCCGATGGTTGCCACGGAATGGGCTTACAGCTTCGACGTCGTTGAAGAGAAGGTCAGCACCGGGGTGAGCACCTCCGCCGCCGGGCCCGCGGCCGGGGAAATTTCGCTCTCTCAGAACTTTCCCAACCCGTTCAATCACACAACGGGAATAAACTGCTACCTGCCGGAACCGGCCGAGGTGGAGATATCCGTTTTCGACCTCGGCGGCCGGAGAATACGGACCCTTGTCCGGGGATTCATGCCCCGGGGACAACGGACCGTCAGGTGGGACGCATCCGGCCTGGCTACCGGCGTTTACCTGTACCGGATCAGGTCCGGCAACTTCGAGGACGTGAGACGGGCGACTTTGATCAGGTGAGGAAATGCGTGCTGTCCGGCAGGGCCGCAGGTTTCCGGGTCCCCCGTTAACGGACGGGTGGCCGTCGGGAAAGAGTCGTGTTCAACCGCTTTTTTCAGGGTCGGTTGCAGGCGGCTCCGCCGAAGCTGGTTGATCGCTGTCGGGATTATCCGGTTTCAGCATCGATTTGCCCGCAAGGAACACCCGCCTGGTGAAGCGAAACCCCTGCTGCAGGATCAGGCCGATCAGGGCATCTTCCCTTCTTTCGCGGTAGATGGCGAATTCCGCCTCATCGCGATCCGGGGACAGGAGAGCCCAGCGGGGGAAGGGGGGAGGCATCTCTTCCCGCCTCGAGCCGGGGGCTGGCGAGAACACCGCGGGAATCGGCCGAGAGGAAACCAGCTCGCCCTCCCGGAGGAACAGGGACGACACCGCCAGCCTCGGGAGGACAGGGCGGGTTCGGTGGATTTCGGTTCTTCCCTGTTCAGGATCGAGCCGCTCGCGGGGAATCCACTCCGGCTTCACCTCCCCGGCAGCCCCATCCCCCGGCCATTCCCAGACCTGGTAACCGGCGGCGCCCGAAACCCTCGCCCAGCTCAGGATCGCCAGGTCGTCCGACGGAGTGCAGTACACCGCGGCCGGGGCGGGAACCTCTGCTTCGTTCCGGGCGGCTTCTCCCGCAGGCTCCGCGTTCCCCCATGTCGCCGCAAGGAGAAAAGCCGGCCACCATCCGTTCCTTGTCAGCATGGCATGCGTCCCTGAAAAGCCCATTACTCGCTGTCGGTCCCTGCCTTTTTCAGAAGCCGCGGTTAATATACAGGATACAGGTAGGGAGCAACGGAACCCCCGGGCAGCAATCCGCCCATGCCCGGACCGCCAGGCTATTTCAGCCCTTCCGGTTTCGTACCTTAAACCGTCGTGACTCCACTGCCCCGCACCTGCCACCTCTTCCCGTTGCGAGCATCGCTCATCCTGCTCGCAATGTTCTCCTCCTCCGTTTCCGCGGCTCCGCTCGAGCTGACCGAATCGCCGTCGGGAGACCTCCTCCTGCGGCTTCGCCTCGACCTCCGGCAGGGAGGCCGCGTGCCGTCTTCCGAAGTCGACGGCAGACTCACCCACGAGCTGGCGTTTCCAGAGCTGCCGGCCAGGCTCGCCACGCCCGGGGATATCGAGCTGCCTTTCGCCGCCCACCTGATCGCGGCTCCCCCGGGGGCCGGCGTCGAGCTCGAGGTTCTCGAGGCCCGGTTCGAAGAGCTCGAAGGAATCCACCTTCCGCCTGCTCCCCCCTCCGCTGAAACCAGACGCCCTTCAGGTCTCGTCGAGTCGGAGTACCTCGGCATCCTGCGCGGCGTCGACGCGTACGGTCTGCGTCTGTTTCCGGTCTCCTACGACCCGGGGATGCAGCGGCTCTCGGTCTGCACCGACCTTCTCGTAGCGGTCCGTTTTTCCGGGAGCGGCCGATTCAAGCCGGCCGCCGACGATCCCGGACCCTCCCCCCTGTACGGGGCTTTCCTCAATCCGCCTGCCGGAATGCCCCCCCGGCCGGCGGCCAAGCGGGCCCGCCTCGACGACCGCGGCGGCTGGTACGACCCGGCTCTCCCCTGGGTAAAGGTGAAGGTCGCCCACGACGGCGTCTTCCGCATCGACCGCCGCTGGCTCGCGGCGCGGTCCGTCGACCCCGGGGAGATCGACCCCCTCACCTTGCGGCTTTTTCACCTCGGCAGCGAGCAGCCTCTGCAGGTCTTCGGGCAGGAGGACGGCTCGTTCGACGAGAGCGACTACCTGCTGTTCGTCGGCCGCTTCCGCCGCGACAGGTCCCCGGAGGAAGGGGGAAAGGATTTCGAGAGCATCTACGGCCGCGAAAACTTCTACTGGCTTACCTGGGGAGGGGAGGCGGGACGGCGGTTCCAGCCCGAGACCGCCGAACCGGATGCCGGGTACCCGATCGCCCAATTCCACTGGACCACAGCCCATTTCGAGGAGGACCAGTGGTTTCAGGTGTTCGCGGATGCCCCGGACATAGTCCGCGACCACTGGTTCTGGAGGCGGCGTCCCATCCGCGGTCTCGATGTCGACACTCCCGGTTCGGCGGTGTTCACCGGAGAGCTGCCCACCCCTGCTGTTGGAGAGGAGTACGACGCCCGGCTGCGGGTGGCCCTGCACGGACAGACCCCCGCCCACCACACGGTGATCAAACTGAACAACCACCATGTCGGCGACTATCGCTGGAAGGGGCAGATCGAGTTCGAGATCGATGAGGAGATCCCCTCGACGTACCTGAGAAAGGGGACCAACAGGCTGCTCGTCCAGGCGTTCGCAAGCGCCACCGATGGCCGTGATCAGACGCTGTTCAACTACTTCGCCATCGACTACCGCAGCCGCTACGC
>JAPOZF010000717.1 GCA_026706165.1 Gemmatimonadota bacterium | reverse complement strand
TCCTCGTCAAGCTTTCCTCCTCCCTTCATGTAACGCGAACCGCAAACTACATCGTATCCCTCGACTATTTTCGCGTACATCGAAGGCAGCGTTTCCGGATCGTCGCAGAGGTCGGCCATCATGGTGACGACGGCGCCGTCGCCCGCCGCGGCATACCCGGCTTTCAGGGCGTTGCTGAAGCCCCTCGGCCCGTCGTTGCTTATAACGGATACGTTTGGATGGCGGTCCCCGAAACTCTTTACCACGGTTGCGGTGGCGTCCGTGGAATGGTCGTCCACCACGATCACTTCGTGCTGAAAACCCACCGCCGCTTCGAGACGCATCAGCGTCTGCTCGTTGAGCGCGGGGATTACGATGTAAAGCTGGGGTTTGTATTCTGTATCCGGATTCAATCGAAACCCTTTCCCTTCAATTTCCCGTAGTTTCCATCTGCTGCCGCACCCGGTAGGCCACAACCCCATCTCCTTCAAAAAACTGCTCCAGAGGTAGTTCTTCCTCGAGATAGCGCTTGATCGGCGGGTAGCCACTGTATGGTGGATGCATGACCACGTAACCCAGATTCCCTACTTCCACCAGGTCGCGGAGCGATCCTGAGGGAGGGAATTCCTCTTTCGGCTTTTCCGAGAGGAAGCGGCTCACACTGGCATCCCCCAAGATCCGCTCACGCAGGAATTCCGGCAAGGCAGGCAACAGCTCCTTCAACTGGGCCCGGATAAAGGGCTTGCGGGCGGCTGTTTCGGAAAAAGGCGGCGGCAGGTCTTCCTGGAGGGCCAGGAGCTGCCCGATCCCCGGTAACGCAGTCATTTTTTGCAGTTCGCTATCGGGAAGGCGCGTAACGAACCCACCTAACAGACGCTTGCCGTGGACTGTCTGATACAGTTGTTGCCTGTCGAACGGGCGTCCGGTAGTTCCCCAGCCTGTTCGCCACCCGAGGGGCACCTCCATTACGGTCAAGTCGCGCCGATCGCGGGCGATCTCCGCATAGGCGGGGGGGATATCTACGGGTGCAACAGGGTAGGGCATCCTGAGGTACTCAAGGCCGATCGACAACGGGATCGCCGCCGTCCAGAGTAGCGGGCGGGGAGTACGTGCCAGCAGGTAACGCACACAAAAAGCACTCAGCACCGCCAGGCCCAACATGACCATTATGTCGATTCGCGCCGCTACCCGTGCTCCCTTTATCAAGGGCAGATAGCGGACTCCCAGGTAGGGCATGGGCACTGCGAATCGCCATTCTCCCGTTCCGAAAACGAAGTTTCCCGCGACGTGGAGCAGGGGGCCCAGAGACAACAGAAAAGCCCCCAGGGTAAGCCACAGCCAGGGGCGGACTTCCTGGTTGCCGCGCAGGCGCAGGGCGCAAACTGCGGCGAGTCCCAGCGCCACGTAGCCGGCAAAGACCGTGCCCTCCCGCGAATTTCCGCCGGAGAATGTCCGGTAGAGTTCGGCACCGATATCGCCGTAAAGCAGGCTGCCCGGCGGCGGCGTAATGAAGGCGAGAAGGTCTGCTCCGTATTTGGCCGAAGCGCCCCACCCCCCATAGAGATAACCACCCTGGGAATTGCCCAGAAGCGCCCATAAAACCGGTGCAAACCCTGCCGTTGCCGCCGCACCCATAAGTGTGAAGCGGACGAGAAAGGTCCGGTTCAACACTTCAGCCCGATTGTTGAAAAATCGCCAGCCGAGAAAAAAGAAGGTGAACAAGAACAGGTATATGAGATAGTAGTATTCGCAGTAGGCCGTCAGCAGGAGACACAGCGCCCCGCCCCAGGCCCAACGAAGGCTTTTTGTTTCAAGCAGGCGGATCAGGCAAAGGACATAGAGGGGAATCCACTCACTGGACAGGTAATTGAAATGGCAGAGGCTGCGGGTCAGCATGTAGGGGCTGAAGGCGAAAATCAGACCGGCGACCCAGGCGGCCCGACGATCCCGGGTCAGGTGGTGGGCCAGCAGGAACATTCCCCAACCTGCCAGCGTGAAGGTCCCCAGGATCAGGATGTTGTAGGCGGTCCAGGCAGTACAGAACCACTGCATGGGCACTGCCAGGAGAGCTTTGACGAAGACGAAGGCGTGGAATACCAGCGACACCCCGTAGGGAGCGAAGATGAATTCGCAAAAAAACGGGGAAATCCCCCCGGTCAGGGCCTGCTGCATCCACCACAGATTCCATATGTAAGTTGGAACGTCTCCTTCCACCTCTTGCCCCGGGACGTGGGTCGTCAGGCGAAGAATCAGCGGAAAAGTGAAGACGAGGCTGCACAGGAAGTAAGACAGGAAAACCGCCAGGGAGGGGTGTCGAGTCAGTTTGAGATGGTCGATGGAAACCGTTCTCATTCAGGATCCCGGCTCATTACCTGGCGGAGTGTTCGCAACTCGGTCAGCAAAGTTCGCCCTTCACAAACCAAAAGGGCGGTACAGTAGGAAGACACGAACAGAAGCACCCCGAGGACCAAGGCCGCCGCCGGCGGGAAGTCGGCGATGAACGGGTGGGCGGCAAGCCGCGCTCCGGCTGCGGCCAACGCCGCCAGCAGGGGAGGCGCGAGGCTGCGCATCCACGGAACCTCGACGTACAGGCTGCAGCGGCGCAGGGCGAGAATCGTTCCGGCGAGGGCGGTCAGGCTCATCGCCAGGGCGGTGCCTTCGACGGCGAGAGTTCGAGTGAGAAGAGGGACCGCAATCAGAAGGACGCCGGCCTGTACCGCGAGGAAGCCTGCGGAGCCCCGCGGGTCTCCGATACTGCGCAGCAGCGCCAGGGCCGCTTCCTGGAGAGGGCGGCAGATGGAGAAAAGGAGCAGGTACCGCAGAATGGGGGCCAGGGGAAGCCACTCGTCTCCCAGAAGGAGGCTGGTGAGAACCGGGATCTCGATGGCGAGCAGAACCGAAAGAGGCACCGCAGACCTCGGTATCCATCTCAGTGTGCGTCGAAAAGCGTTTGAAAGCTGCTGCCGGTCCTCGTGATACCGCGCAAACACGGTGATCATGATGCCGATAAGGGCGTGCGTGAGAGCCCCGGTCGGCAGCTGCGCGAATACGTGGGCGCGGTCGTAGAACCCGAGTGTCCTCGGGTCGAGGATGATGTAGACCGCGAGCCGGTCGAAATTGAGCAGGAAGGTCTGCAGGATCACCCCGAGCCAGATCCATACGCCGTACCGGAGCAGACGGCGGCCTTCGGCGGGGTCGAAATCGGAAAGGCGAAAGCGAAACGGGAAGCGGCGGCGCCAGAGCAGGACGCAGTAGACGAGGACGTAGCCGATCCCGTAGGTGGAGTGGCTGAGGATGAGAGCCCAGATCCCCCCCCCGAGGTAGGCCACCGCGATGCCCGCGGCTGCCGCCGCGATCAGGGCGAGGGCATGGGCTTTCGCCAGGGAGCCGAACTCGAGGTCGTGCCTGAGCTGCGTTTCAGCCGTCTGGGCGGTGGCCCGGAGAAGATCGAAGGCGGCGAAGACCGACAGGGCCGTTGCCACGCTGCGGCCGTACTCGCCGTCGACGAAGAACCAGGCCAGCGCGATCGCCCCGAGGGCGGTGATTGCCCCGAGGGCGGTGTTGAGGAGGAAGTGGGTGGGAGCGAGATCGTCGACCCGTTGGTAATGCAGAAGGGCGTTGTGCAGGCCGAAATTGCGCAGGGCAGCCACCAGGGCCAGCGTGGATGCGGCCAGGGCGACGTTGCCGAAGTCCTCCGGGGCGAGCGCCCGGGTGAGGACGACGATGGCGACCCAGTTGACGAACCTGCCCGCGTAGGCGCTTCCCAGGGTCTGGACGGCACCCCGCGCAATCCGCCGGAGCGCCCGTCCCTCCGTGTCGTCTGGTGACTGCAAATTCCCCGGCAGACTTTCGTGGTCGGAAAACCTTGCTCTCCCTAGATTACAAGATTACAAGCTCGTATAGATAATCAAGTTACGCCAATTCCCGGACTTCGGGATATCCGACTTGGCTGCTTCGGGAAGCAATCGCGGGAGGTGAAAGCATGGGCAAGGTCCTGGTGACCGGCGGGGCAGGTTTTATCGGCTCCCACCTGGTGAGCCAGTTGGTCTCGGATGGACGCGGCGTCCGCGTTCTCGACAACTTCGACCCCCAGGTCCACGGAGAGCAGCCGCTCCGCATCGGTGCGGGAAACGCCGAGTTGGTGACCGGCGACGTTCGCGACCCGGACACAGTGGCGAGGTGCCTCGACGGGGTCGACCGCATCGTGCACCTGGCCTCCGCAGTCGGGGTCGGCCAGTCGATGTACGAAGTGAAGCACTATGTCGACGTCAACTGCACCGGAACCGCGGTCCTGTGGGAGCAGGTGCTCGAGCGCCGTGACAGCATCTCGAAGGTGGTGGTGGCTTCCTCCATGTTGATATACGGGGAGGGGGATCCGCACCTGACCGGCGAGAACCACCCGCTCAGGCCGACGTCGGTGTACGCCGTCACCAAGCGGGACCAGGAGGAGCTCTCCCTTTCCCTCGGCCGCGCCTACGGGATTCCCACGGTCGCCCTGAGATTCTTCAACGCCTACGGTCCGGGGCAGTCCCTGAACAACCCCTACACCGGGGTTGCGGCGATCTTCGCCTCGCGGCTGTTGAACGGGCAGGCACCCGTCATTTTCGGCGACGGCACCCAGACCCGCGATTTCGTCCACGTCCGGGACATCGTCCAGGGGATCTGCCTCGCCCTCGACGGGAGTTGCCCCAGCGGCCCCTACAACGTCGGTACCGGAACCGCGACCTCGGTCCTCGATCTGGCGGGACGCCTCGCCGGGGAGCTCGGTTTCACCGGCAGGATCGGGCCCAGCGGCCGGGTCCGCGCCGCGGACATCATGCACTGTGTCGCCGACATCGGAAAAATCGAGAAAGCCCTCGGCTTCTCTCCCCGGGTACCGCTGGAAGCCGGACTGCGGGATCTCGTCGAATGGGCGGGAAGCCAGCATCCGGAGGACCGCGTCTCCAGCGCCGTAAGCGAGCTCGAATCGCGAGGTCTGCTGGAGTAGCCCTTGGCCGGGAAACCAGGGTCGACACGGAACCGAGCCCAACCGAGTGTTCCCTCAGTGTCCGGCTGCCTTCCGTCAGTGTCCAGCTGCCCTTATATATTGATATAGGCGATTTGAATGCAGTTCCGGCGAATCGACGGTGAATTTCCAGCGATGAGAGCATTTCCCAAATTCGACGCTTCCCGCATCCGGCGGTCGTTTCCGCCGGCCGCCGGAGCCGTCCTGCTCGCCGTCCCCCTGTTCTGGGGCGGGACCGTCGCCGGCACCGCTCTCACCGGCTGCTCGAAACCGTCGCCCGAGCCCTACATCCATCTCCTGCACAGCCAGCAGAGCAAGGAGCGGGAACAGGCCGCCGCCAAGCTGCTGCTCTACGGCGACGAGATCGTGCCGAGGCTGATGGAAGAGGCGGATTCCGAGTACACCCGGGTGCGCTTCGAGGTGGTCCGGCTTCTCGGCCGCCTGAGAAACCCCGAGGCGGCCCCGGCGCTGATCACCGCCCTCGACGACAAGTCCGCGATGGTGGCCGCCGTCGCCGCCTGGAGCCTCGGCGAGCTGCAGGCGCCGCAGGCGGTCGAGCCCATGCTGCGCTACGCCGGCGAGGCATCCAGGGAGGTCCGCAAGGAGGTGATCAGGGCCCTCGGCCGCTGCTACACCGATTCCCTGGAGCCGGCGGTCGGCGACTCCGCCTACCGGGTGGTGTTCCGCGCCCTCCGGGACCCGACCCCCAAGGTCAGGGTGAACGCGCTTCTGGGGATCCGCCAGTTCGGCTACCGCGGCGCCGCCGAGGAGATCATCCGCATGACCCGCGACCCCTCGGCCAGGGTGCGGCACGTGGCGGTTCAGGCGCTCGGCCAACTCGCCTCCGGGAAGGCTCCGCGGCCCCGGCCGATATCGGAGCGCACCCGTGAGAACGTCGCCGAGGCGCTGATCGCCTCGCTGGAGGAGCCGATGCAGACGATCAGGACCAAGGCGGTCCGCTCCCTCGAAATGATGGGGGCGCAAAAGGCCGCCCCGCACCTGCGGCCCCTGGCCGAGTCCGGCACCGACGAGGACCGGCGCGAGGCCGGCAGGGTGCTGGAAACCCTGCGGGAGCTGAAGGCCCGGCAACCGAATACCGGGGAGATATGAGCGTGCAGAGCAGACTGAACCTGGGGTTGCCGTCAGGCAGCCTCCGCGACGCCACCGTCAACCTGCTGGGGCGGGCCGGCTACCGGCTCGGCCTCGCCCCGCGGTCCTACCAGCCCGAAATCGACGA
>JAPOZF010000189.1 GCA_026706165.1 Gemmatimonadota bacterium | reverse complement strand
CCTGGAGCTCGGGGCGGGCGACGCACGGACGCTCGGTCTCGAAATGGACCGGGCCTCGGTCATCGTTTTCGACGTTCGCGACGGCAGCGGGGAGGGCATTCCCTGCAAGGTGCAGTTCATCGGCATCGACGGGACCGATTCCCCCGATCTCGGACCGGCCACGCGCGCGCACGGCTGCCTCGATCAGTACCACTCCGAAGGCGGCCGGTTCGAAGTGCCGGTCGCCCCGGGAGACTACCGGGTGGTGGTAACGCGCGGCATCGAGTTTTCCCACCTGGCGAAAGAGGTGAGCCTGCGTCCCGGCCGGACCGAACTCGTGAAAGCGAAGCTGCGCCGCCTCGTCGATACGCGGGGCTGGATCAGCACCGACTTCCACAACCACTCGACGCCGAGCGGAGACAACGTGACCCATTCCCGGGACCGCGTGATCAACCTGGCGGCCGAGCAGATCGAGTTCGCGCCGACGACCGAGCACAACCGGCTTTTCGACTGGCAGCCGTTCATCGAGGAGCTGGGGCTCGCGGACGAGCTGGCGACCATTCCCGGAATCGAGCTGACGGGCCGGGGCGCCCACCTGAACGCCTTTCCCTACGAGCCCGACCCGTACGGCCAGGACGGGGGCGCCCCCGAATGGCAGTTCGACCCCCGGCTAAACGCCATCGTCCTGCGCGATTTCCAGCGCCACTGGACCGATCTCATGCCGGAACGCTGGGTGCATCTCAACCACCCCAACATGTCCCTCGATTTCGTCGACCGCGACCGGGACGGCCGCGAGGACGGCGGCTACCGGGGGTTGGCCGAGCTGATCGACGGGGCCGAGGCCTGGGGCGCGGAGATACTCGCGCGCTCGCCCTGGCGAATCCGGGAGCGCAACGGCGAGGAGCAGGTGCGCCACCGGCGCGAGTTCATCTGGCTGCAGCTGCTCAACCGCGGCCACCGCTACACCGCCATCTCCGTATCCGACGCCCACGGCGTGCACGGAAACGGCGTCGGAGGCTGGCGGAGCTATGTAACCAGCAGCAGCGACCGGCCGGCCGGCGTCGACTGGAAGGAGATCGTGCGCAACGCAAAGGCGGGACGGGTCCTGATCACCAACGGCCCGTTCCTCACCGCGGCGACCGGAGACGGCGTGCTGCCGGGGGGAAGCGCGCGGGCCCAGGGATCCGTCTCCCTGCGGGTGAAGGTTCAATGCACGGACTGGATCGACATCGACCGCGTGCAGGTCCTGGTAAACGGCAGACAGCGGGAGGACGTCAACTTCACCAGACAGTCCCACCCCGACTGGTTCGACGACGGGGTGGTGAAGTTCCAACGCGACATCGACGTTCCTCTCAGCCGGGACAGCCACCTCATCGTGGTCGCGACCGGGGAAAATTACGACCTCTCCGTCGGATACGGCAGCAGCTGGCAGGCCGAAATGAAACCGGTAGCCTACACCAATCCGATCTGGGTCGACGTTGACGGCGGGGGGTTCACTCCGAACGGGGACGGCCTGGGCTGGGAACTGCCGGTGATGGGCAGGACGGTGGAGGAGGTTCGCGCCATGCTCGAGGCGGCCGGGCTGGACGATTCCGGAGTCTGAACGCGCACGAGGGCGCTCGACTCAGGCGGCGTGTATCCGAACCTGATCCAGCCTGTCGGCCAGGGATTCCAGGGTCGTTTCGAGATCATACCGGGTTTGGAGATTCATCCAGAATTGTGCTTCCATCCCGAAAAAGCGTCCCAGACGCAAGGCCGTATCCGCGGTGATGCCCCGCTTTCCATGCACGATTTCATTGATGCGACGCGGCGGCACACAGATGGCCTGAGCCAGGTGATACTGGCTCATCTGCATGGGCTTGAGAAAATCCTCAAAAAGGATTTCACCCGGATGGACAGGGGGAAAGTCACGCTTTGTCATTTTGTATCTCCTCAGTGGTAATCGACGATCTCGACGTCAAAGGCATCCCCGTTCCGCCACACAAAGCACACACGCCACTGATCGTTCACCCGAATGCTGTGTTGCCCCCGTCGATCTCCGGTCAAGGTTTCGAGTCGGTTGCCAGGCGGTACACGCAGTGTAGCAAGGACCGTTGCAGCGTTGAGTTGCTCGAGCTTGCGAGCCGCTGCCCGCTGAATATCCTGCGGCAGTTTGCGGGAAAACCGACCACAAAAGATTTCCCGGGTTTCCTTGTCCTTGAAGGATTTGATCACGTCAATACATAACGACGTTCGTTAATAACGTCAACCGTTATTGATGATCTTCAGGTTCGAACGTGGGGCACTCGGTGGCAGCGCCAGGACCTGATCGACGGCACCGCGACCCGGGACTAATCCCCTTTATCCAACTCGTAGAGCAACCCGTTCCTGACCCAGCCGAACTCGGGGTTGATCTCCAGGGCCCTTTCAAAGGCCGCGCGCGCCAGCTCTGTTTCACCCCTGTCCCTGTGCGCGATCCCCAGCCATGCCCAGGCCTGGCTGTGCCCCCATTCCGGCCGGATGGGATCGGCCGGCATTCCGAGGGCGAACAGCTCCGCGGCCCGCCGGAACCCCTGCATTCCCCTCTCCCTGCTTCCTCCCAACACCTGGGGAGTGTGGTAATCGCTCAGGGCCGCGCACAGCACAACGCGCGGGTTGTCGGGGGCGATCTCCCTGGCCTTTTCGAGGGCTTTGCCGACTCTGCGGCCCAGGAAGATCCATTTGACGGGGTTCAGGGAGATCTGCCTTCCGTACGCGCTCGACATCAGGGCGTGGGCTTCGGCTGACCGGGGATCGAGCCGGATGGCTTCCCGCAAGTGATGGACCGCTGATTTCAGGCGCAGGGAGGCCTGTTTTCCGTCGCCGGTTCGCCCCAGCAGGTAGTTGACGATGCTGTGATCCGCCAGGGCGATGTAGTAGTGGCCCCAGGCTGACAGACCGGTATCGGCGAGGACCCGCTCGAACATCCCCCTGGCCGCGTACATGGAATCGAGGCTTCCGGCATTCACCCCTGCCCGCAGCATCCGCTTGCCGCCGACGATCAGGCTGTCCCCCGGCTGGGCGGGTGCGGGATGGGTGACGGAGAGAAGGACAACCAGTGACAGCGGAAGAAATCGCAATTGCGGCCTTGGTCGAGGTCGACTGCTCGAAGCCGGACTGATACCAGAATAACGGGATCGGCGGAAGGGGGTTCCCGGCCGGCGCCCGCAGCCCTTGGACTTTTTTCAACGGGCTGCTGAACCAGGCTTCAGTGGCGGCCGGGGAAATTTGCCCATTTCGAGCAGGCTGCCGGCTGCGGGGAAACCGTTCGAACCGCATCCGGGGAAATTATTTCACGCTCGGGCGTTACGTTCCCTGCCGTTCGCGCATCTTACTGTTGCAGCCGTTGATGAAGTTGCTCCGCAGGCGACGGCAGCCCCAAGGGCCGGCCGCAGCCCGGATGGTCTTTCGAAGGGCTTCCAGGGTTCGACAAAAAAACCGACGTGTCGACGACGAGCGACAGGGATCTGGTCGAGGCCAGTCTCGGCGGAGACGTCCAGGCATTTGCCCGCCTGGTGGAGCGCTACCGCTACGCCGTATTCGGCCTCTGCCTGAACTTCACGCGGGACTTCGATGCGGCCGAGGATGCAGCCCAGGAGGCGTTCATCAAGGCCTTCCTGAAGCTGCGAAACCTCGAGGCCGGCGACCGCTTCGCTCCCTGGCTCAGGCAGATCGCCGTCAACGAGTGCCGCATGGGGTACCGGCGGCGGGCCGAGCCGCTGCCCGAGTCGGTCGAGAAGAGCCTGGTATCGCCGGCGGGAACGCCGGAGGAGGCGGCGATCGCGGCCGAGGGCCGGCGCGCGGTGTTGACCGCTCTCGGAACCCTCGGCGAGGAGCAGCAGCAGCTGGTCACCCTGTTCTACCTGGAGGGTCTGTCCCAGAAGGAAATCGCCGCGTTCCTGGACCTGGCGCCGCAGGCGGTGAACCAGCGGCTCTACCGGGCCCGCAATCATCTGAGAAAGGAGATGCTGAACATGGTCGAGGAAACCCTGGGAGGCCGGAAGCTGCCCGATGGGTTTACCGACGAGGTGATCCGGACCGCGCTCGAGCGCGGCCGGGCGCTTCTCGAACAACAGCGGTGGACCGAGGCCAAGGCCCAGTTCCGCAAGGTGACTTCCACGGTCCGCGAGAATCCCGATGCCCAGCGGGGCCTGGCACGGGCCCTGGAAGGGGAGGTGCAGGCCATGATGGCAGGTCAGGTGGATGATATCGACAACAAGCTACTGCAGGAGGCGCTGGCAGCGCACGAGGAGGCGTTTCGCCTGGGTGCCCGGGACGAGGAGACGGCGTGGAACCTCGCCGGGTTGTACGGCCGCCTCGACCGGCGGGGCGACCGGGGGCGGGTGCTCCGGGTGTTCGGGGAGTCGACAGAGGACGCCCGGAAGGCGTTCCGCGCGCTGGAGCAGGCCTCCTGGAGCTACCGGGGAATCGACGATCGACTGGCGTTCGACCTCCACCGCAAGGCCCTCGCCGTCGACGGTATGGAGCCGCAGGACCGTCTCAGGACCTATTTCGCGGCCCGGCTGGTGATCTACTTCAACGTCGGCGAGGGGGACTTGTGGCTGTCCGAAACCGAGGCCCTGGCGCCGGAGTTGGGCCTGCCCCTCTCGATCGATCATTACATGTACTATCGAGATCGAATGGCGTTGCTCAGCAGGATGGGTGAGCACCGGAAGGCGATCGAGACCGGGCAGGTCTTCCTGCGCCGACTGGAGAGCGAGGAAGTCGAGGATCCCGTTCAGCGGCGCTGGTGGATCGCCCATATCCTGGCGTGCTCGATTCAAAGCCATCATGAATCCGGAGATGAATCGGCCGTTGATGCCGGGGTCCAGTCGGCCAGAGAGAACGCGATCGAGTACGAGAAGGAATGGCGTGAGGCGCCCGATGATGCAGCGGAGGCCGAATACCGGAAGTTCTACGGATACGCCAACAGCAACCTCGCCGGGCCGCTGCACCGGATCGGGCTCTTCGACGAAGCCATCGAGTTCACCGAAAAGGCACTGACCGCCAGTGACAGTGGGAATAGCTATATGGCCCTGGCGTGCGGCTATATGGGGAAGAAGGACAAAGCCGGTGCCCTCGAAGCAATCCGCCGTATGAACCGCTCTCCGAAACCGGCAATGAAGAAATGGATCTACTTCGGGGGGGCGAAGCGGTGGTTTGAGGCGGCCGTGTTCGATCCGGTTCGCGACGATCCGGAGTTCCTGAACCTGGTCCGGGACGGGATCTCCAATTAGCTCAGATCGCCGGGACTGTCGCGCTCCAGAGGGACGCCGCACCCCCGGCTTCCGGGGAGCCGCCAGGTTTCCGGTGGGGCCGCAGGTCCATGGATTCCTGTCGGGGCCGCATACCCGGCAGAGTGAACACCGACCCTGCAGAACCCCTGCGGTTCCCGCCCCCCGGCTCAGCCGCGGGCCCTACCGGTTCGCTTCGGCCAGCAGGGCCGCGATCTCCCGCCGCGCTTCGAGCAGGTCAACCGGGTCGCGGCTGTAGTCGGTGAGGGAGCCAAGGCGGTCGTCGATCGCCAGGGCCGCTCCGGCCCGCTCCAGCCACCCCTCCCGAACCTCGAGCTCGCCGCTGCGGACCTTCGCGGCGGCCTGCTCGAGCAGCCACAGGTACTCGAAATCCTCCAGCCCGTCCCGCATGTTCTTCATGCGGATCGAGGCGACCGGCCCGTCCGGACCGGGGTAGAAGATGACGCCGGCGCCGTTGTACCTGCCGGTGCCGGCGCCGCGGGCGTTGGTGAGCGGCCCGCGGTTGACCGTCTCCGACCACTGGTTGAGGCACCAGTAGAGGAAGCCGTCGCTTTCGGCCCGGTACGGCATGAACCCCATCAGCAGCCGGTGCTCGACCGCGCCGTCCTCGATGCGGACGTTCGGGTACGGTTCGTCCGGCCCGGCGGTGATGTACCACCAGATCTCGCGGCCGCGCTCGCGCGCCGCGGCAACCCCCGGCGTCGTCTGGTTGTAGGCGTTGATTCCCGGCACCCAGATGTCGACGTAGGGATCGAGGCCGGTGTCGATGCCGTAGGAGTCGTCGTACGCCGTCGTCATCAGCGGGATTTCCGGGTACAGCCGCTTGATCTCGCCGTGGATGTCCCTGATGGAGTCGAAGCGGTTCTCCGACACCTCGTCGAAAGTGAACATGTAGGCCATGTCGAGCAGCCCGGCTTCCCGGAAGCGCGGCACCCCTTCGGCGAGCGCCTCGAACAGGACCTTGCGGCGTCCT
>JAPOZF010000746.1 GCA_026706165.1 Gemmatimonadota bacterium | reverse complement strand
TGGAAGACGGCGGCGACCTCGTCGGGGAGCCGGAACATCCCGAAGCAGCCGCCCGCCAGGACGCGCTCGGACAGCTCTATAAGGCTCTGCTGAAGGCCGGTTCGCTCCATCCGTTCATCCTTTGGCGCGAAGGAGGAATTCTGCCGCACCGGCTCAAGCGCAGCCGGCGCGAAATCTCCCCTGGGCCGATCCCTCCCTTTCCCTGCTCCTCACGGGGCGAACTGGTAGACGATCGGCAGCTGCGCGGGATCGGTGATCTCCGGGTCCGTGTGGTGGTAGATGTTCACCGCCCCGGTTCCGCAGTCGCCGAAGTCGTCGCAGGTGAGCGTGCCGATAAGGCCCTCGAAGCCCTCGGTCGCCCCGATCGCCTCGCGCAGGGCGGCTCTGTCGACGTAGAGCGTCCCGTCCACGACCTCACCGGCGGACTCGATGGCGCTGAACAGCAGCGTTCCCGCGTCGTAGGAATGCACCCAGTACGGGGTGGTCGGAGACTCGCCGTACGCAGCGGAGAACGCCTCGAGCACGTCGTCGACGCTCTTGCCGGTGGCCTCGTTGACGTTCGAGCCCACCGCCGGCTCCGGACCGGCGCAGTAGATGCCCACCGACTGCGGCAGGGAAAGGAACTCCGTCAGCAGCAGGGCGGAGCTGGTCAGGAGCGTCGCGTCCTCCAACCCCTCTGTCCCCTGCGCCTGCCCGGCGAAGTGCTCGCCCTCGGCGGGGAAGATCGGGAAGTAGATCCCGTCCGGCCCGGCTTCGGCGAACCCCTCGAGGATGTCCGCCATGTCCGTGGTCCCCTTCTCGATCCTGGAAGCGACCGGAACCTCTCCGCCGAGATCGCTGAACGCGCTTCCGAAGGCGACGGTGAGGCCCATGGTGTAGGGATCGCCGTCGTCCAGGGTCACCACTTTCCGCAGGCCGAGCTCGTTGTAGGCGAAATCCGCTACGGCGTTCGCCTCGTAGAGGTCGTTGTTGGCGGTGCGGAAATAGCCGGCGTGGTAGTTTGGACTCGCGTTGCCCGCGAGATCCGAGGTGAGGGCAGGCGAGGTGTTGGACGGCGAGATCATCACCAGCCCGGCTTCGCTGAGCAGCGGCGAGGCCTCGACCGCGGCGCCCGAGCAGGAGGTGCCGATGACGCCGACCACCTGCCCCTCGGCGATGACGGACTCGGCGGCGGCGCGGCCGCCCTCTCCCGAGCACATGGCGTCGAGCGATTCTCCGAGGTCGACCTCGCGGCCGTGGATGTCGCCGTAGTCCCCGGCGGCCAGCTCGAGGCTGTTCCGCAACCCGGTGGCGAGACCGGGAACGACGGTGTGCGAGAACAGCGATCGGATGCTGATGGCCTTGCTGGCGCCGATCTCGACCGCTCCGAGCGCTCCGGCCTCGAAGCCGGGGGCTTCCATACCGGCACGCGACTCGTCCAGACCGGCCACAGGGGCGCTCCGGGCCGGACTGCTGCCGATGCGCTTGCCGGACGGCTCGCCCGGTGAGGTGGAGGAAACGGGGTCCCGGTCCGAGCAGGCGCCCAGGACCAGGAGACCGGTCAGCAGAAAAGAGAGTGGGACTTTCATGGGCCTTCCTTCGAGAGGAATCGGGTGATTGCCCCGGTGAATTCAGGGGTGCAGGCTCTCTGCGTGAACCGGGGTCAGGCAACAAAGTTTTCACGATACTCGGTTACGGCATGGCTTCTCTTTCCTCGAACCCGTTGCGGTGGCTGAGGCGGTTAATTTATCAATGTCCTGTCACGCTTTCGAGAACAAATTGCCGGGTCGGAAAGGATCCGGCCGCCGATTGGAAAGCACGGGAACCCATGCAACGACTGGCAGCCTTGACCGTGCGTGAAGAAGCCGGCCTCGAGCGCCGCGCCTGGCCTGTGACCCGGGGAGTGCCCCTGCCGCGGGGAGCGCTGGCCGATCCCGGAGCCCTGCGGCTGCAGGATGCCCGGGGCCGGGAAACCCCGCTGCTTCCGCCACAGCCTCGACCACTTTGGCGACGAGCCCTGCGCCTCCCACACCTTCATCGACAACTGGATCGACCATTACTACCTGACCGGCGACCACCGCACCCTGGAGGTGCTGCGGGAGGCCGGCGAGTTCTTCCTGCGCTACCGCTGGAGCGAGGACCCCCGCTTCTCCTTCAGCCTGCGCAGCATCGCCAACACCCTGCGCGGCCTGCTCAACCTGTGGGAGCTGACCGGCGAGGAGCGCTTCGGGAAGCGCGCCGGCGAGGTCTTCGCGGTCGTCGCCCGGGGCCAGAACGAGGACGGCAGCTGGCACAAGCGCTTCCAGGTCTCCACCCCGGACCGGCTGCCCGAACAGCTGCCCTGCGGCATGGCGACCGAAGGCACGACCCTGGCCGTGGAGATGGGCACCGCCGACCCCTTCACCGGGGACGAGCTGGCCGGCATGTGGGGGCCCCCGGCCCGGGGCAGGAAGGAGCTGCCACGCTCAGAGCTGAAGGGGTACCAGATCCACTACCTGATGATCGGGCTCGAGCTGATGCACCGCCTGACCGGCAGGGCCGACGTGGCCGGGTGCTACCGCCGGGCGGTGGACTGGTTCTGCGGGGGGCCCGGAGCGTTCGACGCCGACTTCGCATGGAAACAGCAGTACGGCGGCATCCTGTGCCGCCACCTGGGGTACGCCTGGAGGCTGACCGGCGAGCGGGGCTACCTGGAAGTGGGCCGACAGCTGCTGATCCGCCTGGCCGGGTCGCAGGACTGGAGGGACGACCCCCGGAAGCGCGGCTCCGTGGGGATGAGCCCGATGTACCTGAGCCTGCTGTTCTTCGGGGTGCCTTATCAGCTGGAGGTGCTGCAGGAGGCGGGGCTGGAGGAGTAAGGGCGGGGCCGGCCGCCGAACCTGCCGCGGAGACCAGCACTGCCGTTGCCCATCCACCCGGGGATTGTGCTCATCATCGGCCTGGAGCGTTTTTCCGAAGGCGGAGGCAAAATGCCCGACGCCCGCGTCATGGGTGTGCTCGCTCACGGACGATATTCCGGCCTCGCCCTCCGGGCGGACAGCTGATCGAGGCTCAGTACGCCACGTAAACGGCCCGCAGCGTTTCCGCGGCTCCGGCGGAGTCCTCCCCGGCATCGACGGACACCCGCAGCAGGTAGGCCCCCGGTGCCAGGGGGGTGCCGGCGGCGTCGACCCCCGCCCACTTCACCCGGTACGCGCCGCTGGCCCGCGGACGCTGCCGGACCTCCCTCCACAGGCGGCGGCCGGAAAGGTCGAACACCTCCGCTGTCACCTCCCGCGGTCCCTCGACCCGAAGCACACTGAAGGTCAGCTCCATCACGTCGTTGGCCCCGTCCCCGTTGGGCGTTACCACGGGGGAGCTCATCCGCAGCCCGTCGACCATCGGGTCGCCCGGAGACGTCAGCACCTGCATCACCCCGCTCCGGATGTCCTCCAACGCCTCCTGGTGGGGGTCGACGCGCTGCCAGGTGCCCGGCGAGCTGGTGTTTCCGACGCTGGCGGACAGGGCGGTTCCGTGGCCGTAGATGACCGTGCTCATGTCGAGGGCCGCGACGTTGTTGCGCCGTACGACCCCGGCCAGGCGCACCCAAAGGGAGTCGGGCCCGGTGGGAACCACTTCGAGCTCCTCCTGAACCTCGCCGCCCCCGCCGGCGATGTCGGCAGCCGGACCGAGGCGCAGCGCTTCCAGGCTCAGCGGCACGTCGTTGGCGCTCACCACCAGGATCTCGTCGATGCCGGCGCCGGAGCGGCCGCGGTCGGGACGCAGGTAGAGAGTCAGGGGCGAGGCTTTCCCGAGGCCGTCGAGCTGGGTTGGGTAGACCTCTCCAAGGGCCCGTTCAACCCAGGGGGTGGTGAAGCGGATCGACAGCCGCTGGAGGGTGGCGGAAAGATCGGGATCGTCCGACATCAGGCGGGCGCGGATCTTCATGAGCCGGCGCGGCGACGGCGACACGACACGGTCGCCCCGATTTATTACCGGCCTGCTCCACTCGCTCCAGTCGGCGCCTGGAACGAGACGCTCCCTGATCTCGCCCCGGAAGGACTTGGGAAGGGCGTTGTAATCCGACTCGGCCAGCTCCGAGCCGTCCCTGCGGAAGAAACGGTGGAGTGTCTCGGTTTCATTCCCCGTGCGCGTCGAGATCTCGACCCGGGTGCCGGGGGGCTCGTCCGCCTCCCAGTCGATGGTCGTCAGGTTTTTCGACGTTCCCAGATCGATCAGCGGCGATTCGATCTCCACCTCCGGCTGGTAGCCGACCGCGAAACTCTGGATCTCCCGGATGGGCACTTCGCGGCCGTGCCCCCGGCGGGCGATTTCCCGGATATGGTATTCAAACTGGATGAAGCGGACTTTCGAAGGGGAAAACCGCGCCTCGTTCCACAACAGGGCCCGGGCTCCGGAGTCCGCCAGACCGCTTCCGGGTTCCCTGTTCCGCCGTTCGTACAGCTGCCGCCACAGGAACGTGCCGTCCGGCGCCAGGGATCCGTCCGAGATCATCAGCCGGTACGTGGAAAGCACCACCGGGCGGCCGAAGTTTCCGAAAAGAACGCGAATCCGGTTCAGCCAGTAGAAGGACCCCAGGTCGATGACTATGCGCTCCAGGGGATCGGGCAGGGCCCGGCCGACGGCGTCGACGACTTCGTACGTGGAGAGGAAGTTCCCGTCGACGGCGCGGCTCTCGTTCGTACGGGGCCCGGCGACGCTGCCCCCGCGCTCGAAGGTCGCCAGGGCGGTGTTCTCTCCGAAGGTCCACACCTCCAGCTCGGCCAGGCGCGGCCGCTCGCGCCGATAGTAGCGGAGAGGCCCCTGTTCTTCGGCGCCGAGCAGCTCCCAGGTCTCCTTTTCGAGCTGCCATTCGCGTCCCGTGTGGCTGCGGCCGAAGTACTCGATGTCCCCTCGCTGAGGCGCAGGCAGGGCCTCGTACTCCTCGCGGGAAATCTCCTCGGCCTTTCCCAGGCGGGAGTCGGTCACCACCACCTGGACGAAGCGGATGACGTCGCCGGCGAAATCGGGGTCGGCCTTTTCGCCGGGACTGACGTCGAAGCTGAACTCCCGCTGCCGGCGGTTGGGGCGCTCGGTGCGGCCCACCTCCCGGTACAGTACCTGCTTGCTGAGAGGAATCGTCTTGCCGGTCGAAACCAGCACCTTGAACTGCAGGACGGGGTCGCCATGTTCCTCGTCGACGAAGCGCAACGCGACCCGGCGGGCCGATACCGCCCTGCCGAGGTCGACCTCGACCCACCAGGTTTCCGGAGGCTGGGACAGGTCCGGCTCCCAGAAGGTGTCCGACCGGCCGTCGATCATGCCGGACGCCCGGCGGTCGTTGGAGCCGGCCCGGTGTATGCCCCCCTTTTCCTCGTCGTCCCCCAGCGGATACTCCCCCGCGTCGAGACAGGCGTTGTGCACGCTGCGCACGAAGTTGGGCCTCACACCCGCGGCGTCGACGGTCACCGTCCCGAAGGGAATGTCCCAGGCGCGCCACTGGGACGCCCCGCTGATGTCGATGCGGTCGCTGCGCAGCAGGAAGCCGCTCTGCGCCGACGCCGGCTCGCAGCCCGCGAGCAGGAATACCGCGGCCGGGGCGAGAAGCTTTTTCACCTGCAGTCGGGGACCAGCCATGGCACCAGCTCCTTCACGGACACTCCCGGTGCTCGGAAGCGCCCGGCGCACCAGTGGGTTACCGCGCAGAATCAGGTTCGCAGATTCGGGTTGGATCATGCCAGAGCAGCTTGCTCTTTGTGCTCGCCGCGAACCCTCAACTGCCGGAGGCAAGATATGCGATCCGGCCGGTCCTCACACGAGACATTATGGCTAAGGCTGGTCCTTTACGGCAACCTTGCCGCCCCTGCCATCACCCTCACCCTCGCGCCTCTTCCTCAGACACGCGTCGCTGCCCGCTCTCCCGCGCAGGGGCCGCCCCGATCGCCGGCGCCTTCTCCCCCGCTTCGAGCATGCGCCGGACCAGCCGTTCCCGCATGACCGCGGCCACCGCCTCGTGCGACCGCAGCCCGGCGAGGTTCTGCAGCTCATAGGGATCGGCTTCGAGATCGTAGAGGTACTGCTCGACATAGAGGTCGGATCCGGGATAGTCGCGGCCGCTTCGGCCCGGGGCATCCACCCCGTACTTCCAGCGCCTCGTGCGGACCGCCCGTCCCACCTGCGCTTCGCTGATCTGCACGAAGACCTCCTCGGGCCAGCCGGCCGTGTCGCCGCCCACGAGCGGAAGAAGCGAGCGGCCCTGCATCTCCTCGGGGACCTGCAGCCCCGCGGCATCGAGAAGTGTCGGCCGCAGGTCGACG
>JAPOZF010000037.1 GCA_026706165.1 Gemmatimonadota bacterium | reverse complement strand
GTCTGCCGCGCCGCTCCCTCGTTCACGCGCTTCGGCAACTTCGAGATCTTCGCCGCCCGCGGCGAGACCGCGGTGCTGAAGCAGCTCGCCGACTACACGGTGCGCACCGACTTCCCCCACCTCGGGGCTCCTTGCCAGGAGGCCTACCTGCGGATGTTCGAGGAGGTCTGCCGCACCACCGCGGAGATGATCGCCCACTGGATGCGGGTCGGGTTCGTCCACGGCGTCATGAACACCGACAACATGTCGATCCTCGGCCTCACCATCGATTACGGTCCGTACGGGTGGCTCGAGGGGTACGATCCCGGCTGGACCCCGAACACCACCGACGCGTCGGGCCGGCGCTACCGGTTCGGCGGCCAGCCGCAGATCGCCTGGTGGAACCTCGGGCAGCTGGCGCGCGCCCTGGTCCCCCTGTTCGAGGAGGTGGAGCCGCTGCAGGAACTGCTCGACGCCTACCCGAAGGTGTACGAGGAGAAATACCGGGAGATGATGGCGGGAAAGCTGGGGCTGGGCGCCTTCGATCCGGAGACCGACCCCGGCCTGATAGAGGAGCTGGAGGCGGTGCTGCAGCTGGTCGAGACCGATATGACCCTGTTCTTCCGCGGCCTCGCAGACCTCGACGCCTCCCCGGACCGGGCGACCGACGAGGAGCTGGTCGCCTGCGTTGCCGCGGCCTGCTACGAGCGGGAAAAGCTGTACGGCGATCACCTGAAGCGCACCGCGGCCTGGCTGCGCAGCTGGCTGCGCCGCTGCGCCCGCGGCCGCGTCCCCGCCGCCGAGAGGCGCCGGCGCATGAACGCCGTCAATCCCAGGTACGTCCTGAGAAACTACCTGGCGCAGCTCGCCATCGACGAGGCCGAGGCCGGTGAGTTCGCCAGGGTCTCGGAGCTCCTGGAGGTGATGCGGCGCCCGTACGACGAGCAGCCGGAAAGAGAGGCGGAGTACGGGCAGAAGCGGCCGGAGTGGGCGCGGCATCGGGCAGGCTGTTCGATGTTGTCCTGCAGCTCCTGACCGGGCAGGAACCCGGAGGGGCGGAAACACAAGGAATGCAGCCCGCGGACTGATGTCGCAGCCAACGACCGGAACCCTGCAAGAGCGGCGTGCCGCCCGCGCCGCGGGCCAGCGCGGGCAGCGGCGGTTGCTGCAGTACCTCGCCACCGGGTCGATGGTCGGCGCCTTCATGATGCAGAGCGGGCCGCTGTTCCTGCTCGCCCTCGGGGCCGGCCCCTTCCTGATCGGCCTGCTGGCCGCGGCGACCAGCTTCGGCAACACCTCCCGCCTGATCGGGGTGAAGCTGATGCCGCGGCTGGGCAAGCCGCGCCTGATGGGAACCGCCCGTCTCGCCAGCGCCTTCTTCCTGCTGCTGCTGGTGCCGCTTGCCCTCTACGCCGGCCCCGGAATCGCCTGGGCCGCCCTCGTGCTGCTGGTCCTGCGGCAGTCGATGGTGCAGGTCGGCGGCTCCGCCTGGTGGCCCCTCGTTCAGGACAACACCTCGAAGTCGGCGCAGGTCTCCTTCATCACCCGCATGCGCACGACGCAGCGGCTCTGCACCCTCGGCGTGCCCCTGCTCGCCGGCTGGTACCTCGGCACGCAGCCGGACCCGGGCCGCTTCGCCCTCCCCTTCGGGCTCGGGCTGGTGCTGGTCGTCGCCGGCAGCCTGGTGGTGTTGCGGGTCCCGGAGAAGCCGCTGCCGCGCCCCCGGGAAGGGCTCTGGAAGCGGATCGCGGAGGTCCTGAGGGAACCGGCGATGCGCCGCTACTGCACCTGCTTCGCCGTCACCTGCTTCGTCGAGACCGCGATCCTGCCGTTCTGGGTGGTGGCCCTGACCGGGCGCGGCCTGCCGGTCAACTACTACGTCTGGATGCTCTCGCTGATGGGAGCCGGGGAGCTGCTGACCCTGTACCTGTGGGGGCGGCTGGTCGAGAGGCACGGCAGCCGGCCGGCGTTGACGGCGTCGCTGCTGGGGATGGCCGCCCTCGGGGGGGCCTGGCTGCTGCTGCCGGTGCGGACGGCGGCGCTGACCGCCTGGGCCGCGGCCTATTTCCTCGTCTGGGGCATGCTCCATGCCGGCTACACCTTCGGCCAGACGCGGGCGATGATGGACGCGGTGCCGCAGGGGTACCAGGGGGAGGGGTTCGCTGTTCCCAACTTCGTCCTCGCCTGGGCCTCCGGCCTCGGCGGCTTCGCCGGAGGGCTGCTGTTCGACCGGATGTCGACGCTGGAGCTCGAATCGAGTACCGTCGCGGCGACCCACTGGTACCTCGCCGGGACGCAGCTGCTGTTCGCGGCCGGCTGGCTCGCGAGCAGGAGGCTCGTCGGCCGCGATCTGCAGACTCCGATGAAGGAGCTGATGCAGCGGGCCGTGCGGCGGCGGCGGAGAATCAGGGAGTGACCGGACAACCGCAAAGGAGGATGCAGATGCACGTCGGAACGCAGCAGTTCAACACCTCGGACGAAGACCTCGAGTACCTCGCCCGCCACGGGGTGTTCAACAAGAACGAGAACTTCATCACCTTCCACCGGGAGTACGGCTGGGACGTAGCCGAGCTGAAGCAGAAGAAGGAGAAGTGCGCCCGCTTCGGCATCGACATGGAGATGGTGGCGATCCCGATTGCCCGGCTCAACGCCTCGGGGGGAGAGATCCCCGACTACATGCTCGGCAACCGCGAGGAGGGGGACCGGGAGATCGAGCTGGTCTGCAACATGATCCGCCAGGCCGCCGAGGCCGGCATCCCCGCGGTCAAGTACTACCTGTGCGCGATGGAGAACCAGCGCACCGAGAGCACCCCTCCGGGGCGCGGCAACTCCGTGTACAGCACCTGGGACCTCGAGAAGGCGAAGGACCGCGGGCCGCGCTTCGACAAGCCGGTCACCGCGGAGATGAACTGGGAGCGGATCACATATTTCCTCGAGCGCGTGGTCCCGGTTGCCGAGGAGTGCCGGGTGCGCATGGCCTGCCACCCGTGCGATCCCTGGCTGCCGCCCGGGTACCGGGGCGTCGACCGGGTCCTGGGAGGACCCGAAGGGTTCAGGCGCTTCATCGAGATCGTCCCGAGCGACTACTGCGGGGTCAACCTCTGTCTCGGCTGCATGGCCGAGGCGTCGACCGATCCCTGCAACGAGGTGCCCGACATCATCCGCTACTTCGGCAGCCCCGGCAAGATCTTCCTCTGCCACTTCCGCAACATCGTCGGCGGGCGCAACAGGTTCCAGGAGGTCTGGCCCGACGAGGGGGTGATGAACATGCACCGCAACATGCAGGCGCTCAAAGAAGTGGGGTACGAGCACATGTGCGTGCCCGACCACGCCCCGGGGCACAAGGAACCGGGCGCCGGCCGCCAGGCGTTCGCCTACGAGTTCGGCTACATCAAGGCGATGATACAGGCGGTGATGGACGAGTAGGGAAGTGGCTTACGAGAAGCCGTTTGCCGGAGAGCTCGGTTTCCGGCGAGGGTCCCAGCCGGACGGGAGCTCATTGTAGACCCGTCCCCGACTTACATCCCTTCCTTGCCGATGCGCACGAACCCCTCGGCGCAGGTGCAGTCCTTCATTCCGGCGACGATCTGCGCCTCCAGTCCCCGGTAGCGGGCGAGCTTGGTGTACTGGTCGACGATCGACGGCTGCGCCGCCAGCTTCGCCATCGCAGCGGTCTTGCGCTCCATGGTCGAGTCGATGTCGACGTAGAAGTCCGGCAGGAACCGCGTCACCGGCGAGGTAGCCAGCTGGGCCTCGTAGCAGATGAACTCCGGAACCTTGCAGGGGGGGTGCCGGGTCTCGATTCCCGGGACCTCGCAGTAGCTCCGCGCCCACAGCACCGCCTGCGCGGTCTCGACGTGGTCGGGGTGCAGGATGTCGTCGATCCAGTGGCAGAGCAGGACCTCCGGCTCGAAGGCGCGGATGGCGTCGAGGATCTCGAGCCGCCGCTCGGGGCCGAGGAGCAGCGGGCTGTCGCCGAAGTCGAAGCAGTCGATGGTCGCCCCGAGGATCGACGCGGCCGCCTCGATCTCCTCCCTGCGGATCGCCTTGATCTCCTCGAGCGAGGGGACCGGGTCGCGGGCGTACAGGGCCGGGGCCTCGCAGCGCTCTCCGTAGGTCAGGTCGTGGACGTGGACGGCGGCCCCTTCGTCGGCGAGGCGGGCGATGGTGCCGCCGGCGCGGGTGCAGAAATCCGCGGCGTGGGCGCTGAAAACGAGCACCCTCTTCTTCTGCAGAAAGGACATGGCTGTCTCCTTTCGCGGCTGGGCGGCGGTCAGTACGGGGATTCCGCCGTGGTCAGCGGACACCAGCGCGCGGTCAGCAGGTCTTCGAACAGGGCTCGCTCCGCGGCAGGGCTGCCGATCCGGCGCAGGGCGAGCCCGGCGTGGAAGCGGACGTAGCGGTTTTCGTCCCGCAGCGCCCGCACGAGGGCGGGGACCGCCCCTTCCGCTGCCGGCCCCATCCTGGCGAGGGCGCGGGCGGCGTTGTCGCGGACCGTGATATCCCTGTCGCCGAGAAGGCCGGCCAACCCGTCCACCGACTCCGGCGGCGGGTCGCCGATCGTTCCCAGGGCTTCGGCTGCGTTGCTCCGGACCTGGTCCGACTCGTCTCCGAGGACCGCGGTCAGGGCTGTGACCGCGCTGCGGCGGGCGTTGGTATCCGCGTGCAGGAGATCCTGCCAGACAGCCGGACCGAGGTCGGCAAGGGCGTAGGCCGCGTCGGCGCGCACCCGGCTGCTGTCGTGTTCCAGGGCTTCGACGAGGCGCGGCACCGCGGCCCCGCCGAGGGAGCTCAACCCGATGGCGGCGTGGCGGCCGGTTTCCCGTGATCCGGCCTCCAGGGCGGCGGCCAAAAGCGCCAGGGCATCCCCGCCGAGGGCTCCGAGCTCGAAGGCGGCGTCGATCCGGGTGCGCTCGTCGCCGCCCAGGAGATCCCCTGCCAGCGCTTCGGCGGTCTTCCCGTTTACGGGCCCACTCTTTCGTGCGGCTCCAGCACCGCGGTTCCAGTGCCACAGCTGTTCGTACAGCCCCTGGTGTCGTCCGGGATTCCCCGCAGGGGCGGTCCAGCCGGGGTAGGCGTTGCGCCACGACGGCCGCGACGGCTCGGTCGTGCGCTCGAACAGGAACTTGAGCATGTAGCGCTGCCGATTGCTGCGGTTGGGCGAGGCGCGGTGCCAGAGGTCATAGTGGATGATGGCCACCGTGCCGGCCTCTCCGCACAGCGGCAGCTCCGGCTGCTCGTGCGCAGCTTCGGAGGTTTCGTAGTACTGGCTTCCCGGCAGGATTGCCGAGGGTCCCATGTCCGCGCTGGTGTCCTGCGGGTAGTAGAAGGCCATCGCCCAGCGGCAGCGGGGGTGGGTGGCCTCGACGTCCGGTTCGTAGGTGTCCTTGTGGAAACCCTGGCCCTCGCTGCCCGGAGGGTTGCGGTGGCAGTAGCGGTGCGGGTGCATGACGTACCCCCGCCCGAGGATGCTGGTCATGGCCCCCCGCACCGCCGGGTGGTCGAACACCTGCCCGATCTCCGGGATCAGCGGCAGAATGTTGTTTCCGAGGTTGCCGTGGGCGGCGATCATCTCCTCGACGCCGCGGTGAATTCCGGCGTGGACCCCATCGGGCAGATCGGCTTTTACGACGACGTAGCCGTCGACGAGAAACCGCCTCATGGTCTCGTCGTCGAACAGGTGATCGGTAATCGTCTGCACCTTGCATCTCCTTTTCAATGGCTATCCGGGTGGTTACAAAAGGAAATTCACAGTTCGCCGGAGAGAAAAAGACTAATGACAGGTGTTCGTATCAGGAAGCAATGGCGCGCCGCCTTCGTCCTGCTCTCGGGATCGGCCTTGCCGTCCGGGGGCCCACGACGGCGATTCATGCCTGCCTGGCACGCCCGCCAGGTTGACGGTCCGACTGTCGCTCTGTTGCTCAGCCGGCAACCGGCGGCCGCCCATCCAGGACGGAAAGCGTCTTTCGCTTGTCGCCGGACCAGGTCTGCGCCGGGCGGACGAGTGTCCTGCGACCCTTCGAAGGGTCGCGTCGGGGCGCTTGTCCGCCTTTTTATCTTTGCGGTAAATGCGCGATAACCGCACCTCCCGGCTTCGACCCGGAAAGCCGATGGCGGGGGGGTCCGGCGAACCGGTGTTGAGCAGGGAAGGAGAACCATGCCCGTGCGGATCAAAAAGCTGTGTTACCCCACCCTGGGCCTGCTCCTCTGGCTGGCCCTCCAGGCCGGTGCCCACCTCGTCGACCTGGAGTACCCGATAGACTACCACAACTACTAGAAAAAGGACGAGATCCAGATCGACC
>JAPOZF010000301.1:4266-6342 GCA_026706165.1 Gemmatimonadota bacterium | reverse complement strand
TTCTCGTTGGGGGCGTCCGGGTCGGCGCCGAGGTCGAGGAGCAGGCGCGTCGCCGCGGCATTGGTCGCCGCTTCCAGGAGCAGCTCCGGGTTCTTCTCGATCATGGCGGGAGCTTCTGCGAACAGCTGCCTCGCCCTGCTCAGGTCGCCGCTCTTCACCGCCGCGGTGAAGCGGTCTTCCAGGGAAAGCTCGACGACTTCGGCGCCGTATTCGACCAGCATTTCGGCGATCTCGGGAAAGCCGCCGAGAACGGCGTTCTCGTAGTTCGAGCGGCCGGTGTAGAGATCGGGGGCCGCCGCGTCGGCGCCGAGCTACAGCAGCAGGGCCACCCGTCCGGGGAGCCCCCTCTTGACCGCCTGGGACAGCTGGTAGTCGAGGGTCCTCAGCGGCGGCTCGTGGCCGGAGTAGACCACCGCGTCGGCGGCGAGCCCGCGCGACAGGAACAGCTCCAGCCACTGGTTGTCCGGGGTGAACATCGTGTTGTAGAGCCCCTGGGAGTCGTTCGGGTCGGCCCCGGCGTCGAGGAGGATTCGCGCCAGCTCCCCTGCCCGCGGGTGGGGCGGCTGCTGCAGCAGGCCGTGCTCCCCTTCCCCCAGGACCCCGGTCAGGGCCGACCAGCCCCAGCCGCCCCGCTCCTCCGGACCGACGCTGGTGTCGCCGGCGGCGCCGGCGGCCAGCAGCAGCTCCGCGGCGGCCACGGGGTCGCGACGGGGAGTATCCTCCGGCACCCGGCTGAAACAGAGGTAGAGGAGCGGCGGCCAGTCACGGGGCCCGCCGGGGGCGGCGGCGCTATCGGCATCCCCCGTCAGCTGCCGCAGGGCCTCGACATCAAAGGCGGCCGCGGCCGCCCAGGGGCTCGCCCCGGAAATTCCGGGGGTTTCGGCCAGCATGCGGGCGGCGCGCTCACGGCGGCTGACGTGGTCGTCGCCGCGGTACGACAGGCAGGCGAGCTCGGCGAACAGGTCTGCCCGTTCCTCGAGGGTCCCACCGGCCCCTGCCTCCTCCTCGAAGGTCCGCTGCAGCTCCTCCCAGCCGGTATGTCCGTATTTCCGGGCAACCACCAGCAGGGCGTCGCGGTCGCTGGCGAAATCCTCCGGGCCCGGATGGTGTTCGCTGATCAGGGCCAGCCCCTCGGGCTGGTTGCGGCGGACCTGGTCGAGAAGGGATTTCGCTTCCCTTCGCAGGCTCGACAGACTGGGACGGCTGGACCGATCAGCGGACATGAAAGACACCATTTGATAGCGGAGGTGCTGTAAGTGGCGAAATGTTATCTCGGGTGAACCGGTTGCGGGCAACAGCCGTTCAGGATGGATTCCCCTTCATCGGCCTGGCGGGATCTGCCGGCATCGAGAGTGGGGACCACAATCCCGCCGAATTCGTTGCCCATCGCACCCTCCGGGTGTTCGCACCGCGGCTGTTGAACCCCGGGAACCCAGGCCATCCAGCGAGGGAGGAACGCACGTTAAAAGCCGCCTCGCCTTCCGGAAAGGAGTATCCGGATCCCTCCCGGCGACCTCTGGCGGCCCGCCTGCCGGCATAATAGGTTCGGGCCGTGGGGTCGTCAAAGCGAAATCAGGAGACCAGCCAGCCGGCGCAAGAAAGCCGCTCCCCAACCAGGGAGGGGGAGTTCCTCGGCCAGGCGGCCGCGGCGGCTGTTTCCAATCTCATCGGCATCGGCTGCCAGTCCGGGGACACGGTTATGGGCCTGTCCGCGGTGCGCCGCGTCCGCAAGCTCGCCTACCTGTTCGCCTCCCCGGACCTTGCGGCCGGGACCTGGAAGGAGCTGGGGCGCCGGCGGCGCTCGGGGACACGGCTCTTCCGGGTGGCGGACCTCCCCCGCCTGACCGCGGCCGCGGGCCGCGGCGACCTGTCGGTCGTCGGGGTCAAACCGGGAGGTCTGGCCGCCGGCATCGCCGAACGGCTCGAAGCCCTGGAAAAAAAAGAGGAGGAGAGCGTACCGCCGGAGAGAAGCCCGGGTTCGAAGCCCTCTTGAGGGGACGGCTCATTTGCTCGCGGCGGGAGCCGGGGACTCCCTTGCATCTCCCACGACCTCCCGTCGAAGATCTATCGTCGGAG
>JAPOZF010000301.1:0-4256 GCA_026706165.1 Gemmatimonadota bacterium | reverse complement strand
CGGGGTCAAACCGGGAGGTCTGGCCGCCGGCATCGCCGAACGGCTCGAAGCCCTTGCCAGGGCGGAGGGCTGCGTACCGCCGGAGGGAGGCACGGGTTCGAAGCCGCCTTGAGAGGGCGGATTCCCCGATATGCACGATGCCCCTGAACGGGGCAAGACCTCCTGCCGATTTGCGTGCAACTTGCCGCGCTACTGCCAGGCGGCCTCGTAAACCCGGCCGCGGCCGCATCCATTGAGGAGATCCCATGCTCGAGCCCAAACGGTTCCACCAGCTCTTTCTCGACGACGGCGCCATCCATTCGAGCGAGCGCATTACCCGGCGCCTGCATCAGCCCAGGAAGTGCGGCCCCCTGATCCCGGGGGGAGTGCAGAGCCGCAACTCCCCGCAGTGGAACCCCGACAAGCAGGTGTGGGAGTGGTGGTACTTCGGCGGACCCCTCCGCTACGCGACCTCCGCGGACGGGGAGCACTGGGACCTGCCCGACCTCGGCCTGTACGAGTGGGAGGGATCGAAGCGGAACAACCTCGCCGCCGACCCGGACAGCGACCGCGGGGAACGGGCTTACCACCTCCTGCGGGACGACGACGATCCCGACCCTCAGCGGCGCTACAAGGGGCTGCTGGCGACCTGGGGCCGGCGGCCGGCGCTGTCGCCGGACGGCTTCCAGTGGACCCCGACCGGGGCGCCGGCTATTCCCAGCAGCGACGAGTCGCAGTTCACCTGGGACCCCTACAGCCGGCAGTACCTGGCGATGGTCAAGCAGGGGACCGAATGGGGGCGCTCGGTGTTTCTTTCGACAGGCGACGCCGATTTCCGGGAGTTCAGCGAGCCGAAGCTGATCTTCCACTCCGACGAGACCGACCACGAGAACTGCCGCCAGCGGGTGCGCAGGATCATCGAGGACCCCGCCTACGTCACCCCGGCCGCGGTCGACGGCGAAGACTACATCGCCGAGATCTACAACATGGCCGTGTTCCCCTACCAGGGGCTCTACGTCGGCTTCCCGGTGCTGTTCAATCCCTTCGGCGCCAACCCCCCGCCGGAAACCAACTTCGACCGCATCAACCAGGTGGAGCTCAGCGTCTCCCGCGATCTCTACAACTGGGAGCGGGTCGCCGACCGCGCCGTCTTCCTCGGAGTCGAGCCCTACGACGGCGAGACCTACGATACCGGGCAGCTGCTGATGGCCGGACAGCCGGTCGTCCGCGACGACGGCGAGATCTGGTGCTACTACAACGGCCTCAGGTGGGGCACCTCCCGGGAGAACTACGAGCGCCGCGGCAGGCTGGACGAGCTGCACCGCATGGGGGTCGACCCCCGCCACTTCGACGACGGCGGGGCCCTGTCGCTGGCAAAACTGCGGCCGGACGGCTTCGTGTCGCTCGAGGGGAGCGACAACGGCGTCGTCACCACCAGGCCGTTCGAGCTCAAGGGGGAAGAGGTCTTCATCAACGCCGATGCCCGCTGGGGGGAGATCTACACCGAGATCCTAGACGCCGAGTCGGGCCGGCCGATCCCCGGTTTCTGGGTGCCTGGCGAGCCTCCGCCCCCGTTCACCGGCGACTCGACCCGCGCCCGGGTCGCCTGGAAGACTTCCCACGACCTCGTGTTCGACAAGCCGGTGCAGCTGAAGTTCTACCTGCACCGGGCCAGCCTGTTCTCCTTCTGGATCGAGTGAACCGCCGTCCGGTCCTCAACCCGGCATACCGAAGGTTTCCGAGTCAGGCCCCTTGGGCGGGGATTTTCCCCGGACAGCTGCGGGGTCTCTACGGGGTCTGCGCCCCGTTGGCCTCGAGGTAGACCGAGAACAGCGACTGCGAGCAGGTCATGAACAGCCGGTTCTTCATGCGGCCGCCGAAGCAGAGGTTGGAGCAGGGAGCCGGCAGGTGGACCTTGCCGATCAGGGCGCCGTCCGGGGCGAAGCAGTGGACGCCGTCGTACCCCTCACCCCCCCAGCAGGCCCCCGACCACAGGTTGCCGTCGAGGTCGGTGCGGATGCCGTCGGAAGCTCCCGGCTCCATGTCTGCGAAGACGCGGCCGTTGGCGAGGCGCTCCCCCTCGACGTCGAAGACGCGGATGTGGGTCGGGTGCCCGGGGCCGTCGGAGCGCCCGGTATCGACGACGTAGAGCAGTGACTCGTCCGGGCTGAAGCAGATCCCGTTCGGGCGCCGGAAGTCCCCGGCGGCCACGGCCGCCTCCCCGGTATCCGGGTCGAGGCGGTAGACGTTGGCGGCGTTCTCGAAGTCCGCCCGGCCCCCCTCGTAATCCATCAGGATGCCGTACCCCGGGTCGGTGAACCATATCGACCCGTCCGACTTGACGACGACGTCGTTCGGTGCGTTCAGCCGCCCCCCCTCGAAGCGGTCCATGAGCACGGTGATCGAGCCGTCGGGTTCGGTACGGGTGACCCGGCGGGTGCGGTGTTCGCAGGTGACCAGCCGGCCCTGGCGGTCCCGGGTGTTGCCGTTGCTGTTGTTCGAGGGCTTGCGGAAGACGGAAACCTCCCCGGTCTCCTCCTCCCACTTGAGGATGCGGTCGTTGGGGATGTCGCTGAACAGCAGGTAGCGGCCGTCCCCGAACCAGACCGGCCCCTCGAGCCAGCGGCCCCCGGTCCACAGCAGCTCGAGGGCGGCGTTGGCGAGCTTGCAGCGGGTGAAGCGGTCGTCGAGCACTTCGATGCGGCTGTCTGGATATCTCACGATCTCCATGTCTATTTTCCCTGGGCTGCACCACCCCAACGGAGGAAATGCCAATGAAGGTTCTGGTTCTGTCGGGCGAGAATCACGGCTTCGAGAAGAGCGCCGAGGTGATCTGCGGATTCCTAAATACGGCCGGCGACCTCCAAGCGCAACTGGACGGCGACAAGGACATCCTCGCCTCGGCGGCGCTGCGCGAGTTCGACGTCTGCGTCTTCGGCACCGGCTTCACGCGCGCCGTCCAGGGGCCGGACGGCGACGTTCGGCGGGAGCCCGACCTCAACCCGGAGCAGGAGGACGGGCTGTTCGATTACGTCGCCGGCGGCGGGGGCCTGGCCGGAGTCCACGGCACCGCCTGGTGGGTCGGGACGCGCGCCGTCGATCTCCTCGGCGGGCACGCCAACTGGCACCCTCCAGGGCTGACCTTCACCGTGAACATCGAGGACAGGGACCACCCGGTGACCCGCGGCATCTCCGACTTCGAGGTCGAGGACGAGATCTACATGTCGGCCTGGGATCCGTCGATCCGCATCCTCGCCACGGCCGAGTGGAGCGACAAGCCGCACCCGGTGGCATGGGTCAAGCCCTACGGGGAGGGGCGGGTCTTCTACACCGCCCTCGGGCACACTGACGGCACCTTCCGGCGCCCGGCCATGCAGGCGCTGATGACCCAGGGGGTGCGCTGGGCCGGATCGAACTGAGCCCTTGATTCGGGCGAAAGGAGCTGAACCATGGCCCTCGCCATGACCGGGGAGCAGCAGCGGGACTTCGAGGAGAAGGGGTACGTCATCCTCGACGATTTCCTCGAGCCGCCCGAGGTCGGCCGCCTGCTCGAAGCGGTCGAAGAGGTGGCGGGCCGCCTCCGGGAATCGACCGGCCTGGGTCCCGATGAGCCTTTCGCGGTCCGCAACGCCCTGTCCCAACACGACGCCTTCCTCGACCTGATCGATCACCCCAGGGCCCTGCCCCTCGTCGTCGACGCCATCGGCTGGAACATCCAGATCCGCACCTCGCACCTGGACTACCGCCCGCCGGATCCCGGCCGGAAGCGTGCCGGGGGAGTCGGCCGCGGCGACGGGGAGGATCACGAGGCCGGGTACCGCAACGTCAACTGGCACCCGGATCTCGCCGGCAGCTATTTGTTCGAGGCCCCCTCCCTCGACGGACGGCTGCCGTTCATGGAGGTCAAAATCTTCTACGCCCTCTCCGACCTCAGCGAGTCGAACTCAGGCAACCTCTGGATGGTGCCCGGCAGCCACCTGCGGCGGCCGCAGGAGCTGCGGGACGGGTCCGAGCTCGACCTCGAAGACGCGGTCGAGCTCAGGGTTCCGCCCGGCACCGCGGTGCTGTGGCGCACCGCGACCTGGCACTGCGTCGGCCCCAACCTGTCGGCGAGGACACGCAAGATCATGCACGTCGGCTACCACTACCGCTGGCTGCGGCCCACCGACTACATCGAGCAGGACCCCGGGCTGATCGCGCGCAGCTCTCCGATCCGCCGGCAACTGCTGGGAGCGCTGGCCACCGGGTCTCCTCCCCTCGGTGAGACCCCGGAGTTT
>JAPOZF010000043.1 GCA_026706165.1 Gemmatimonadota bacterium | reverse complement strand
AACAGGTAAGCAAAGAAGCTGATCCGGCTTCGATTTCTGCGGGACCAAAGTACCGCGCGGTCAGTCGCAGCTGCTGCCGGCTTGCACCGAAATCAACGGAGACCAGCCAATGAAACCCCGGGTTCTTCGTTTTGCATTTCTCCAGTTCGGCCTCGTTCTGTTCACGGCCGCCGCCGGTCACGCGTCTTCTCCTCCCGGCAGCGTGCATTACTGCCGCCCCCTCGACTTCGATCACCCGACCCGCGACACCGCGGCGGCCGCCAAGCGGCTGGCCGACCTCGACGCCGCAGCCCCGCGCACGGTGCGGCTGATCTACTTCCTGCCGAGCGACCGTCCCTACCGGCCCGGGGTGGTCGATTCGATGAAAACCGTCATCGGGCAGGTTCAGTCCTTCTATGCCCGGCAGCTGCGGTCGCACGGGTACAACGACCGGACCTTCCGCATCGAGACCGATGCCGGGGGAGAGCCCCTGGTTCACCGGGTCGATGGCCGGCACCCCGACAGCCACTACCTCACTCACGAAGGTGAAGCCGTCGAGGTCGCCGAGTCGTTCGACTTCTCCCAGAGCGTCTACCTGATCGTCAGCGACAACAGCAGCAACCTGGTAGGCGCCGGAAGCGCGCGGGGCAAGGGAGGCAGGAAGGAAAGAAACAGCGGCAGCGCATTGGTTTCGGCGGACTTCGACTGGGTTCTGGCCGCTCATGAGCTCGGCCACGCCTTCGGACTGCCTCACGATTTCCGCGATGACTCCTACCTCATGTCCTACGGCCGCACCAGGAACCGGTTGTCCGCGTGCAGCGCCGGGTTCCTGGCCGTGCACCCCTACTTCCTGCCGGGCGCGCCGGCTGAAGAGACGACCGCCCCGGCCGTCGAGCTCCTTTCGCTGCCCGAGTATCCCGCAGGGTCGAAAACCGTCCCGGTACGCCTCGAGATCCAGGATGCGGAGGGTCTTCAGCAGGTGTCCCTGTTCGTCACTACACGGGAACCGCACAGCTCCGCCGGATTTTTCGAAGTGAAGGCGTGTCGCAAGTTGTCCGGGAAAAGAGCCGTCGCCGAATTCGATTTCGACGGTGTCGTGCCGTCCGCCCTCAATTCGGGCCTTGCCGATTCCGTCGCCCACAAAGTGCGGGTCTCGGCAGTCGATATTAATGGGAACAGGGCCTGGAAGGCTGTCGTTCTCTGGCAGAATTCCCCGAACCAGATCGCCGCTCTCCGGGGACACTCGGACCTGGTCAGCTCGCTGTCCTTTGCCCCCGACGGGAAGACCCTGGCTTCGGCGTCGAAGGACCGCACCGTCAAACTCTGGGACCTGGGGACGCGGACCCCCACGGCTACCCTGGAGTTCGACGACTCCTGGGGCGAGCTGGCGTTTTCCCCCAACGGCAGGACGCTGGCCTCGGGAACCTACACCTCGATCGAACTGAGGGATCTCCTTACGGGAGAGATCACCTCCACCCTGAAGCACGAGGGCTGGGTTTCGGTAGCGTTTTCCCCCGACGGAGGGACCTTGGCCTCGAGGTCCTACACCTCGATCAAGCTGTGGGACCTGGGGACGCGAACCAATACCATTTCGATGAGGCGACGCAAAGGCCGGTTCGCCTCGGTGGCCCTGTCTCCCGACGGAACCACCCTGGCCGCCGGATCGGTCGACGGCATGCTGTACTTGTGGGACCTGAATACGGGACAACTTTCCATGACCTTCGAGGGGCATAGAGGCCGCGTGAGTTGGCTGACCTTCTCGCCGGACTCGCAGTTGCTCGCCTCCGGGGCTTACGCAACGGTCAGGGTGTGGGAGGCGGCGTCCGGGATAAACACCGCCACCCTTGCCGGGCATGGAACGAACGTCAGTTCCCTGGCGTTTTCCCCGGACGGGGCCATCCTCGCTTCGGCGTCCGACCGCGCGATCCGGCTGTGGGACGTCGGCACGGAGGAAGTCATCGCCACCTTCATGGGGCATGAATACCGGGTCACTTCGGTGAAGTTTTCACCGCTAGGCGGGATTCTCGCCTCGGCGGCGCTCGACGGCACCCTGCGCCTGTGGGACGTGTCGGAGTGGATTCGTCCCATCCCGCACCGGCTGGTGGAAATTTCCGGGGACGACGGCCGGGGATGGACCGGCTCCCGATTGGAGGATCCGTTCGTCGTTTCCGTAAGGGATCGGAACGGCAGGGGGCTGGAAAACGTCGCTGTCACATTTTCCGTCACCGCGGGGTCCGGGAAGCTGCGCGAAAAGTTCGCGGTCGAGAAGGTGACCACCGCCGCCGGAGGAAGGGCGGAATGTTTCCTCACCCTGGGTCCGAACCCGGGAATCAACAGGGTCGAGGCGAAAGTCCCGGGGCTCGGACAGGTGATCTTCGAGGCCGCGGGGGTCGGCATCCCCGTCTTCGAGGATGACTTGCAGACCCGGCGGGTGCTCGACGACGGGACCATCCGCCTGGGGAAAGGCAGGATCGGACTCGGGGACAGGGCGGTAGCCGTTTCCCCCGACGGCCGGGGCCTCGCGGTGGCCAGCGGCACCGGCATCTGGCTGTACGACGCGGCGCTTCGGGGCCCTCCCCTGCTGCGCCTCCCCGCGGGGGAGGTCCATTCCCTGGCCTTCTCGCCCGGCGGGACCCTCCTCGCCGCGGGCGGCCCGGAGGGGGGCTCCGTCGAGCTCTGGCACGTCGACGCCGGACAGCGTATCGCCGACATCGGGCCCGGGAGCGGATGCGTGGCCTTCGCGCCGGACGGGACCACACTGGCTTTCGGCTCGCCCGGGGGAGCCGTCGGGCTGTGGGACGTGGCGGCCGGAACCGACGCCGGCACCCTCGAAGGGCATTCAGGTCTCGTCCATTCCCTGGCGTTCTCACCGGACGGCGCCACCCTGGCGTCCGGGTCCGCCGACAAATCGGTCAGGCTCTGGGATGTTGGAACGGGAACGAATACCGCCATCCTTCCGGCGCACAGGGACGCAGTCAATTCCGTGGCCTTCTCGCCCGACGGCAGGACGCTGGCCTCGGGATCCGACAGGTCGGTTGAGCTCTGGGACGCAGCGGCGGGAACGAATACCGCCACCCTCCTGGTGCACAGGGGCGGGGTCAGGTCGGTCGCCTTCTCCCCGGATGGAAGCAGCCTGGCCTGCGGGTCGGAGGGCGGTGCGGTTCTTCTGTGGGACCTGGCGTCGCGGAGTGCCGAAACCTTCTCCGGACATACGGCCTGGATCAACTCGGTGGCCTTCTTCCCTGACGGGACACGGCTGGTTTCCGGCTCCGCTGACGGCGCGGTCAGACTGTGGGACGTTGCGACGGGGAGCAGCAGCAGCCTCGAAGGACATGCAGGGAAGGTCGCTTCGGTTTCCTTCTCCCCCGATGGAGCGACCCTGGCCTCCGGGTCGGAAAACTCGGTTCTGCTGTGGGACCTCGGAACGGGCGGCACCTCCAGTCTGGAGGGGCATTCGGCTGTTGTCCGGTCGGTTGCCATCTCCCCCGACGGGCGGACTCTCGCTTCCGGGTCGGAGGACAACTCCGTCAAGCTGTGGGACCTCGGTACGGGAAAGAATACCGTCACCCTGCACAACCACTTGAAAGCGGTCACTTCCGTGGCCTTCTCCCCAGGCGGCGCGCTGCTCGTCTCCGCATCCGAGGACCAGACAGTCAGGCTCTGGGATTCGGACGGGGCGAACCTGATCACTCTCTACTGGACTTCCGTCCCGGCCCTTTCGGTGGCGGTCTCGGACGACACCACCGTCGCGGTCGGATTGGACAACGGCTTTGTAAAGGTCTGGGACGCCAGGAGAAAAGGGAATGGACTCCGCGGAAGCGGGGGTGCCGCCCATTCCGTGGCGATCTCCCCGGGCGGCTCGATCCTCGCCTCCGGTTCCGAGGACGGTACCGTCCGCCTGTGGGACCTGGACGTAGGAAGCGCCGTCACTTTCTCCGGGCATACCGCCGCGGTCCGCTCCGTTGCGTTTTCTCCCGATGGAACAGCCCTTGCCTCGGCGTCCCATGACGGCAGGGTCAAGCTGTGGGACGTACCCGGGAAGGAGATCATCTCCACCCTTGAATGGCACGCGGGCAGCGTCAATTCGGTGGCGTTTTCCCCGGATGGGACGAGCCTGGCCTGCGGGTTGCAGGACGGCGGGATCCTGCTGCTGGACACGCGGCTGCACCTGCACCCGGGAATTCCGGCAAAGCCCCCGGGCATCCAGCAGGACCGTCAGCGGGAGCTCCTGTTACAGCAGAACGCCCCCAACCCGTTCAACAGCCACACCGTCATCCCCTACGTCCTCCTCTCTCCCGGTCCGGCGCGCCTGGAGATCTTCGCGCTCACCGGACAACGGGTGGCGGTCCTGCGCCGGGGAGACCAGAAAGCCGGCAGTCACCGCCTCCACTGGGACGGCCGCGACAGCGAGGGCCGTCCCCTGGCCAGCGGCATCTACCTGTACAGGCTGGTGACCCCCGAGGGCGTGCGGACGCGCAAGCTCACGCTGCTGCGGTGAGGGCGGCGGGCAGGCCAAGCCCCGCGCAGGTGGCGCGAGCCCTCAGCCTGCCCCGGTCCTACCTCGCCCCCGGTGTCAATGGAGTAGCTGAAGAAGTGAAGCGGAAGAAAGGCCACGCCCAGACCCACTCCGGGCAGGGGAGCCGCAAGCCGGCGCCCTGCTCGACCTACCTTGCCCGTGTGTCGATGGAGTAGCTGAAAAAGTGAAGCGGAAGGACTCGCCCGCGCTCAGCCGCTTTCCCTGGTCCCGGCCAGCGGCAGGCCGGCGCTCTCCGCGGTCGCCAGGGTGAGGGCGCGCAGGTCTTCCGGCTCGATGTTGTGGAGATCGGTCTTGCCGGTGCAGCGCGCCATCATCGAGGCTTCGCCGGTGTTCGCCCTGATCAGGTTGGCCACCGCTTCTGCGCGCTCCGCGGTTCCCAGGCCGGCCTCGAAGACCAGGGAATCCCCGGCGATCCGGCCTCCGGCGGCGATTCCGGTGGAGACCCCGAGGACCATGGCGACCGCCCCGAGGCCGACGAGCTTGGCGGCGTCGGTTCCCGAGCGCACCCCCCCGAACCAGACGAGGTCGACCTCCTCCTCGCGGTCGAGGCGCCTGAGGATGGCGACGGCGTCCCGCAGCAGCCCGAGGTCGGGAGCCCCCCGCAGCTCGGGCCAGGCGCCCGCGGCGATCCCGCCGGTGCCGTCGAGCAGCAGCAGGTCGAGGCCGCCTTCCAGGGCGTGGGCGAGCGCCGCTTCGAGGTCCCTCGCCGACGACACCGCCAGCCCGAGCAACTGGCCTTCGACGACCCGCTTCAAGCCGGTGGGCGGCGGTCTATCCGCGGCGAACGGCTGTACGAAGCCGGCCGCCCCGGGGTCCGCCCCATCCCCTCCCCCTACCAGGAGTTGAACCCAGGGGACCTCCTCCTCCCCGGGAAGCTTCCGGGCCCCGAGGTAGACGCCCCCGGCCTCGCTCAGCCCCCGGGCAACCGCGGTGCGCACCTCGCGCGGCGCCCCGTCGAACCCGGTGACGAGGAAGGGATGCTCCAGCCGCATCCGGCCGCCGAGATCGAAGTCGACGCGGCAGGCCTCGCGGTACGGATCGATGACCAGCCGCGACAGGTTGGCCGGCAGGAAGACGATGTCGTCGAGCTGCGCGGGCCGCTCCTCGGGGAACGGGTTTTCCCGGGGCTCGAGGCGGCGCTGCAGCATCGCCCGGCGCTTGTCGTGCTCGTCGGGGCCGATGCGGGCCATCGAGAACAGGTCCTCGCGGTGCTGCACCGAGTAGTCGGGGGTCCCGGTCTCGGCGTCGCAGCGGTAGCAGCGGGCCGCCTCCTTCTTCGCGGTGTCGTCGTCGTAGGTCGCCTCGATCTCGGGGAACTCGACCGGCACGGCGCCGAGCCCGAAGAACTCCGGGTGCTGCAGCTTGAAGCGCTCCCACATCATGTCCTGGGCGACGTCGACCTGCCGGGTCCGGTACGGGGTGCGGTACGGCATGGGGTGGTGGTTCCCCTCGAGGTACTGGTCGATGTAGTAGGCGGCGCGCTGTCCGTGGTGCATGGCCAGGACGATGGTCGAGCCCCCGAAGGCGCCGTCCCCGGCGGCGAAGACCTTGGGGTCGTCGGTGCGCATGGTCTCCCAGCGGGTGCGCACCCGGTCGGGCAGCATCATGCCGATGCGGTCGAGCTCCCCGCACACCCCTTTCTGTCCGACCGCGGCGATCACCATGCCGCACTCGATCTCGTGCTCGCTGCCCGGCACCGCGACCGGGCTGCGGCGGCCGCTTTCGTCCGGCTCCCCGAGCCCGGTTTTCACGCACCGCAGGCGCAGCCCGTCCCCGTGCCCGGCGACGGAGACCTGCTGCGTGTGGTAGACGAACTCGATCCCCTCGGCGACGGCC
>JAPOZF010000430.1 GCA_026706165.1 Gemmatimonadota bacterium | reverse complement strand
GGCGAGCGCCGCGAGGGTCAGCTTGTCGCAGCGCAGGGCCCGCATCAGCGGGTTCGCGGCCGCCTGCCGCACTAGATCGGCCCTGCCGGCGATGATCCCGGCCTGAGGTCCGCCGAGCAGCTTGTCGCCGCTGAAGGTGACGGCCCCGGCTCCGCACCGCAGGCTGGAGGCGACCACCGGTTCGGGCGGCAGGCCCCAGTCCTCGAGCTCGAAGAGCACGCCGCCGCCGAGATCGTAGATCAGCGGCACGCCGCAGCGTTCCGCCAGGGCGGCCAGCTCGGTCAGGCCGACCGCTGCGGTGAACCCCTTGACGCGGTAGTTGCTCGGATGCACCGCGAGGATGGCCCCGGTCTGCTCGCCGAGGGCGTTCTCGTAGTCGACCGGATGGGTCCGGTTGGTCGTGCCGACCTCGCGCAGGCGCGCCCCGCTGGCGGCGACGATGTCGGGCATGCGGAAAGCGCCCCCGATCTCGACCAGTTCGCCCCGGGAGACGATGACCTCGCGGGCGCGGGCGAGACTGTTGAGCAGCAGCAGCACGGCGGCGGCGTTGTTGTTGACCACCACCGCGGCTTCGGCGCCGCTGGCGTCGCAGATCATGCGCTCGACGTGGGCGATCCGCGATCCCCGCTCACCGGTTTCCAGGTCGACTTCGAGATTGCAGTAGTTCTCCCCGACCTCCATCACCGCGGCCAGGGCCGCAGGGGGCAGGGGAGCCCGCCCCAGGCCGGTGTGCAGGATGACGCCGGTTGCATTGATGGCGCGGTGCAGGCTCGCCTCCCCGCCGGCGCCCACCGCCCCTGCGACCTCGGCCTCAACCCGCGCCAGCAGCTCTTCCCGGGTAGGAACTTCGCTTCCGGCCGCTTCCAGCAGCTCGCGGCGAACCCCGCCCAGCACCGAGCGCACCGCCTCGACCACGTAGCCCCGGTCGCGGGAGCTCACCAGCCGGCGCGTCGACTCGAGCCGCAGCACCTCGTCGACCGAAGGGAGCGATTTCAACGCGTCGTTCATAGCAATTGAAGGATAATACAACCCCTTTTCTTTTTGCGCTATCCTCAAGTTCTGGTTATACTTAGCGATGCCCGAGCACTCCCCCCCCTCCCGTTCGGGCGCCCCTCCGCTCCCCGACCGCAACCACCGGACGTTTCCGCTTGAAGATCCTTTTTCCGTCCACCGGAAAGGTATCGGCACGGCTGTCCCTTTTCGGCTGCGCCGTCGCGGTCCTGATCTGCACCGCACCTGTCGACGGCGCCCGCTCCACGGAAACCCGGCAGCACACCGTCCGCCGCGGCGAAACCCTGGGCGACATCGCCCGTCACTACGGGGTTTCGGTGGCGGATCTGCGCCGCTGGAGCGGTCTGAAGGGAGACCGCATCCTGGTCGGCCAGAAACTCACCGTCCGCAAGAAGTCCACGGCAGAGTGGTACGTGGTCCGCCGCGGCGACAATCTGACCAGAATAGCGGCGCGTTTCGGGATCTCCCCCGGCGAGCTCAGGCGCCTCAACAGGCTCGACGGCTCCGTCATCCACCCCGGCCAGAAACTGCGCCTGGGACCGGCCCCATCCGGGATCTACATCGTCAGAAGGGGGGACACGCTGTCGGAAATCGCCGCTGCCAGCGGCGTTCCGGCGCGGGAGCTCCGCAAGCTGAACAACCTGCGCGGGGACCGCATAGGAGCAGGACAGCGGCTGCGCCTGCGGGCGGCCGAAAGCGACCCGGAGGAGGTGACCGAGTACGTCGTGCGCAGGGGGGATTCGCTGTCGAAAATCGCCCGCCGCTTCGACGTCGCGGTCGGCTTCCTCAAGCAGCTCAACGGCCTGAAGTCCGACCGCATCCGCCCCGGGCAGAAGCTGCGCCTGCGCGCCTCGGCCGTCGACGAGGGCATCCACATCGTCCGCCGCGGGGAAAACCTGACCGGCATCGCCCGCCGCTACGGCATCTCCCTCGCCGTTCTCAGGGACCTCAACGGGATCGAGGGGGACCGCATCCTGGTGGGGCAGAAGCTGCGCCTGCGCGCCACCCCGTCGGCGAGGCACATCGTCGAGCGCGGCGACGCCTTGTGGGAGATCGCGCGCGCCTACTCGATGAGCGTCGCCGAGCTGAAGAAGCTGAACGGGCTGACCTCCAACCGCATATACCCGGGCCAGGAGCTCGTGCTCAGCCCGGAAAAATCGCGGCGCCACGGCACCTACATGGTAACAGGGGGGGACAACCTCACCGAGATCGCCCGCCTGCACCAGATGAGCGTGTCGGAGCTGAAGCGGATAAACAACTTGAGAAGCTCCGTCATCCACCCGGGGCAGAGTCTCAAGGTCCGGCCGCTGGTTGCCCGCCGCGAACGGCTGGAGCTCGCCGACTTCGACTGGGCGGATCTGCAGGTTGCGCCCAGGGGGGTGCGCCGCATCGATGTCGGAAACGGGCCGTACTTCGGACGGCGTCCCAAGGCGAACCGGCAGCGGGGCCGCGAGTACTACGAGGGCCACCCTGCGTCGCCGCTGAAGACCTACCGGAAGGCGAGCAAGCTGTGGAAGCAGTTCGAGCGCGCCGTCGGCCGCGCCGGCCGCCTCAGCAACCGGCTCGAAGGCTGGAACATCGTCCTCGATCCCGGCCACGGCGGCCTCGATCCCGGGGCGGTGGTGAAAACCACCGACGGCAAGGGAAGCAAGCTGTACGTCGTGGAGGACGAGTACGTCCACGACATCGCCCTGCGCGCCTACGTGCTGCTGCGCCTGCACGGAGCGAAGGTGACGATGACGCTGCTGAGTCCCAACCACCTGATACGCGGCAGCGCGCCGCCTTCGCAGACCTTCGTCAACGAGAAGAACGAGGTCTACAACAGCTACGCCCTCAACAAGGCCAACACCCGCAACCAGTGGCCGCGCGGCAGCCGCAGGGGCCTCGACGCCCGCGTGCGCATCGCCCGGGAAGCGTTCGCCGGCACTCCGAAATCCCGGCGCATCTTCCTGTCGTTCCACGCCGACATAGACAAGAAATCGCCGCGGGCGCCCCTGGTGCTCTACTACGAGAGCCGCGACGGCCGCCGCCGGGACCCGGCCTCCCGAACCTTCGCCAAGTCCCTGCTGCCGGCGCTCGGAGCCGGGTCCCGCATGCGGGGGCAGGGCCTGAGGGTGCTGCGCAACAACCCGGCGGCGGTCAAGGTCCTGGTCGAGCTGCGCAATCTCGCCTACCTCGACCACGCCTGGGCGCTGCGTTTCGAGCAGCTCCGCCAGCGCGATGCCGAGAAGGTCGTGCGCGGCGTCCTCGACTGGGCGGGAAGGAAGCGCCTGGCCGGAAGGTGAGCCGCAGGCTGCAATCCCCTCAACGGGGGGTCGACGGTTCTTGCGCGGGCTGAATCCCCGCAAATCCATTTTCCGGGGACAGGACATCGGCCGCCGTCCCCGGCAAAAAAAAAAAAGCCCCGGGGCAGTTCGCCCCGGGGCTTTCGAGTACATCTTTCGGCGTTGGTCAACAGACTTGCTCGGTTGCGATCCGCCGGGCGGCGCTTCTGACCACCTCCGGCTCCAACCCTGCCAACTCGCACCACGGATCGATGCGGCGGCTCTCGACGAAATCGACTTCCGGCGCCTCCTCCGCTCTTTCCACCTTTTTCGAAATCTCCCGTAACGTGCTGAGAATCATGGCGTTAGCCAATCGGCGGTAAGCGAGTGAGACCCGTTCCTCCTGGGCTGCGTGCTGGTCCGCTCTCATATCCGAATCCCGGTTGGTTGGATGTTTCACGGCGCTTCATGGTCAAACAATGTACGCAATTTCCGGGGATTTTTTGAGAAAAAAACAGGCGGGGCGAAACGGTTTCCCGCGGGCAGCTGCCGGGATGGGGCCGTTTCAGGCCACCGATTCGGACGCGGAAACCGGGCGCCCCTCGGACGCGGCGCGGTACAGGCGATAGATCCACTGCATGGTCCGCAGGGCGTCCGAGCCGTCGGCCCCGGATGTCCGCTTCCCTTCCAGCCTGTCCAGGAAGCCCGTCCACTCCCGGGACCAGGAGCCGTCCGCGGCCTCGAAAACGGTTCGGGTTTCACTCGGCTTGCCACCCTCGGGCCGCCGGCGCCCGATGCGCACCGTCTCCGGTCCGTACGAGCCGCCGAGGCCCTCGGCGACCGCGTACCCGTCGCTGCCGAACACCTCCAGGCTGAACAGGTTCTTCCACTGCGTCCAGCTGGCGTGGATCGAGGCCACCTGGCCGCTGCCGGTGCGGAACAGCCCGAAGGCGTTGTCCTCGAGCGGCTCGATGTCCCAGCGGCGGCGCTCGGCGAACCCGGTCACCGACTCGAAACCCCCCAGCAGCCAGAGGCAGAGGTCGACGAGGTGCGCCCCCTGGTCGAGCAGCTCCCCGCCCCCGGCCTTTTGCCGGTCGCCGCGCCACTCGCGGTCGTACCCCGGGCGGCCGCCGTGCCCGTAGCGGGCGCGGATGAAGTCGAGCTCCCCGAGGAGGCCGGAATCAGCTGCTCCGCGCACCGCGGCGACCGCGGGGTGGAAGCGGTGGTTGTACCCGGCGGCGAGGCAGACCCCGCTTTCGGCCGCGGCGGCGACCAGGCCGGCCACCTCGGACGGGTTGCGCCCTAGCGGTTTCTCGCAGAGCAGGTGCTTGCCCGCCGCAGCGGCGGCGGCGCCGATGGGGGAGAGCTGGTCGTGGGTCGCCGAGAGGATGACGATGTCGACCTCGGGATCTTCGATCACCTCTTCCCAGGCACCGACGGCCTGCGCCCGGGATTGCGCCGCCGCCCTCGCCGCTGCCTCCAGGTCGAGGTCGCAGACCTTGACCAGCCGCGACCGCGGGCACTCCGCCACGGCCGCCGCGCGCCTCGACCCGGCGCCGCCGGCTCCTATCAGTCCGACCCGGTAGCTCACCCGCGAACCTCCCGGCCGGGGGTGATCCGCCTCATGGTGAAGAGATCGGTCTCCGTGACCCCGCTCCGGTCGAGATTCTCCCAGTCGTCCCACTGGGCGCTGATGAGCCTCCCGGTCAGGCCGTCGGTTGCCGCCGAGGCGAGGTGCACGGCCAGGGCCGCGGCCCGTTCCGGGTCCTGGCCGCCCTGGCGGGCGATCTGCCGCAGCTCCTCCGCCTCGTCCCCGGCGGCCTCCCCGGCGGCGATTCCCTCGCGCAGCATGTCGGTGTCGATGGCGCCGGGGGAGATGGCGTTGACGTCGATCCGGTGTGCGGCGACCTCGGCCGCCAGGGTCTCCGTGAAGCGGACGACGGCGGCCTTCGAGGCGGCGTAGGGGCTGAAGTTCGGTCGCGGATCGACGGCGCCGCCCCCCGAGAGGTTGATGATCTTGCCGGAGCGGCGCCCGATCATTCCCGGAAGCACGAGGGAGCAGCAGAGGAAGCAGCCGCCGAGGTTGACCTGCACGGTCCGGAGCCAGGCCGCCGGGTCGAGGGTGTGGGCCGGCCCTACGGGGCCGAGGACCGCGGCATTGTTGACGAGAATGTCGACCCCGCCCCAGCTGTCGAGGACGGAGGCGACGGCGGACCGCGTCTCCGCTTCCGAGGCGAGATCGGCCACGGCCACGAGGCAGGCCGCCCCGGACTGCTCCAGCTCCCGCGCCGCGTCCTCGAGCTGCCCGCGGCTGCGCGCCAGCAGGGCCACCCGGGCCCCTTCCCCGGCGAGGGCCCGCGCAATCCGCCGGCCGATTCCGCGCCCGGCCCCTGTCACCAGGGCTCGCTTGCCTTCCAGTCTCATCGGTAGATCGGTTCTCTTCTCGTTCGGGGGTGGACCTTGGTGTCGACGGCGTCCATGCAAAGATAACCACCCGTGGATGCACCCCGGTTGCGGGGGATCCGGAATTCCGGGGTTGACCGGCGGGGTTCGCGGAGGTTGTTTACCCCGCCATGGACACGTCGTTCACCAACAGCAGGGAAGAGATCGCGGGGGCGCGGCGGGACGAGACCGACTGGGCGAGCCTGACGCGGGCGGAGCAGATCCGCTCCATCGAGCTGGAGGGGTACGTCGTCATTCCCGGCCTGCTCTCCTCCGAAACCCTGGACAGGATCCGGGAAGAGCTGGCGCAGCTGCCGACCCGGGCGGTCGACTACAGCCCCCATCAGCGCGGCTGCTCCGACGTCCAGTGGACGGACTCTCCCACCGCCATCGACGTCATCGCCCACCCGCCGATGATCGAGTTCCTCACCGACCTGTTCGGGGACGACCTGGTCTGCACCTCGTGCGGGTACGGATGCTCGCAGCCGGGGCACCCGGGAATCGCCGTGCACACCGACGCGCAGCCGTACGGCTCGAAGATCTTCGGGCTGCAGTCGAGCTCGCCGGTGCTGGCGCGGGCGCTCTACTACCTCGACGACCAGACCCCGGACCGCTCGCCGTTCAAGGTGGTCCCGAGGTCGCAC
>JAPOZF010000027.1 GCA_026706165.1 Gemmatimonadota bacterium | reverse complement strand
GGCTCTACCCGCGCACAGATATAAACCCTGGCAGTGGCTTTTGCGAGAATTGTTCGCATGTTTTCACCGTGCCGCCGGAAACGAAGGGTGTCGAAACCGCCTCGCCTGGAGGAGGGCAGCAGCGGCTCTCGATCGCATCCGTCGACGAGCTGCTGCTGGTCCGCAAAAGGGAGCGGCCGGTCTGGTGCCTGCATGCGCGGTTTCGTGCGGACACCGCTTCATCCCGGCTCGCCGCGTTGCGCAGACCGCGGCGTCGATAATCACCATGGCACCGGATCGCAATCGGTTTGAATCAGGGGAGCGGAAATGACCGGTTCAGGCATGGAAGCGCACTTCCGCGAGCTCGACGGGCAGGGCTTCACCATCCTCGAGGGGATGCTCGACCAGCGCCAGATCGACGAGGCTGTCGCGGCGCTGCGGGCCAGCTATGAAGAGGAGCGTTCCGAGGAACACGAACCGGGCGCCAGGCGCACCCACAACCTGACCGCGCGCGCCGAGGTGTTCCGCGAGATCATCCAGCTGCCCCGGCTGGTCGCCTGCATGGAGTACCTCCTCGGCTCCGACTACATCCTCTCCGACATGGGAGCGCGCTCGCCGCTGCCGGGAATGGAAGCGCAGGGGCTGCACCGGGACGGCGGCCCCTTCGTGCCCAACCCCCCCTTCAACGTCCACGCGCTGCTTCCCACCATGGCGCAGTCGCTGATCGCCCTTTCGGAGTTCACCCCCGGCAACGGGGCCACGCGGTTCGTGCCCGGCTCCCACAACATGGACATCGACCCGGAGTCGGTGCCCCCCGAGGAGGAGCGGATGTTCGTCTGCCGGGCGGGTACCATACTGGTCTTCGACGCCCGCCTGCTGCACGGAGGCGGCCACAACAGGACGGGGGAGGTCCGCTACGCCATCCAGGGCTTCTGCTGCCGCAGCACGATCAAGCCGTTCTGCGACCACACGCGCTCGACCCCGCCCGAGGTCGTCGCCGCGGCCTCGCCGCTGCTGCGGCGGCTGCTCGGGTTCGAGTGCCAGTCCGCCTGGGAGGAATCGCCCCGCGACTTCAGGATCGTCGAAGCCCCGGGGGCGAAGCCGAGGTTCGAGTACCGGGGCGCCGCGGCGAAACGGCAGGGCGGCCGAAGCAGCGGTCCTCGCCGGGGGATGGGAAGCTCCGGGGCCGGAAACACGGGAAGCCCGTGATCCTTCGGTTATTCCTGCCTGGAGGGCGTTGCCGGACCCGGGCGGACGCCCCGCACCGGTTGCCGGAACCTGTTATTTTCCTGTTTCGCTTCGGCACGGAAACCGAGGAGTAAAGATGAAACTGAGCGACAAACAACTGGCCCATTTCGACGAGCACGGGTACGCAATCGCAGAGGACGTCCTCACCGACGTCGACCTCGACCCGGTGGTCCGCGACTACGCCGGCCACATCGACCGCCGCGCCCGCGAGCTGCACGCCGCCGGCAAGCTTTCGAGGACCTGGGAGGAAGAGCCGTTCGAACGCCGCCTGGCGCGCATCTGCGAGGAGAATACCGAGATCTACGACGACATCGACATCCCGGCTTTCCGCGGCCGCGGGGTGTTCGAGTTCCTCGGCAACGAGCGCCTGATGGACGTCGTCGAACCGATAGTCGGGCCGGAGATCATCTGCAGCCCCATTCAGCATACCCGCGCCAAGCTGCCGCAGTCCTTCGTGCCGGACACGGACGACGGCGACCCCGAGGCGGAGAAACGCCGGAACATGGTGAGCAGCAACGTCGCCCCGTGGCACCAGGACGCCCAGGTGCACCAGGAAATCGCCGACTCGACCTTCATCCTCACCGTCTGGATTCCCCTGGTCGACGCCACCCCGGAGAACGGCTGCCTGCAGATCGTCCCGGGAGTCCACAGGGAAAGGACGGTGCTGTGGTGGAAGCGTCCGGGTTGGGGGATCGACGACGAGGACCTCGTAGACCGCGAGGCCGTCACCCTGCCGATGCGCAGGGGCAGCGTCCTTCTCCTGCACAAGCTGATCCCCCACCGCTCGACGCCGAACCTCACCGACGGCATCCGCTGGAGCATGGACCTGCGCTACCAGAAAACCGGAACCCCGACCGGGCGCGAGCTCTACCCCCACTTCGTCACCCGCAGCCGCTCGCGGCCGGAATCGAAGTACACCGACTACCAGGACTGGTGCCGGCGCTGGATCGAAATCCTCGACAAGGTGCCCCTCGGTTCCCACCCGGTCAGGGCGACGCCGCTGACGGAACACACCTCCGTTCCGATCGAGACCCGGTGAACGGATGAACGAGCCCCTGCGTCTGACCATGCTGTCCGGTTCCTTCGAGTACGACTCGGAGGATTCGCTGACCGTGCTGCGCGACTACCTGCGGCACCACTCCCCCGGGATCGCCTCGACCCTGATCGCCTACCGCAGCGAGGACGACGACCCGTCGCTGCAGCTCCTCGAGGAGGAGACCGACGTCCTGCTCGTTTTCACCCGCCGCCTCAACACGGCCGGCCCGGAGCTCGATCGTTTCAGGCGGTACTGCGCGGCCGGCAAGCCGATCGTCGGGGTGCGCACCGCCAGCCACGCCTACCAGAACTGGCTGGCGTTCGACCGCGAGGTGCTCGGAGGCAGCTACGACGGCCACTACGGCAGCGGCGTGGTCGCCCGCATCGAGATCGCGGACGAGGCGGCCGGCCACCCTGTCCTGAAGGGAGTCGAGCCGTTCGAGTCCCGGGGAAGCCTGTACCGGAACACCCCGATCGCAGACGACGCCGAGCTGCTACTCACCGGCCGCACCCCGGAGCATTTCGAACCGGTCGCCTGGACCCGAAGGCATCCAGGCGGGCGGCCGGGCCGCATCTTCTACACTTCCCTGGGGCACCAGAAGGACTTCTGGGAGCTCGATTTCCTGCGCCTGATCGACAACGCCGTCAACTGGGTGGGAGGCACCGAATGAAAATCGCCGAGGTCAGGTGGTTTCCGGTCTGGGCCGGCAACCGCAACCAGATGATCGTCAGGATCGAAACCGACACCGGGCTGTCCGGCCTGGGGGAGTCGGGCGTCAGCGGGCGCGAGCTGGCCGTGGCCGGCGCCCTGCGCCATTTCCGCGAGTTCCTGCTCGGGCGCGACCCGAGGCGCATCGGCGCCCTCTGGCAGGAGCTCTACCGCGGCCAGTACTTCGAGGGGGGCCGCATCCTGACCGGGGCGATCTCCGCCATCGACATCGCCCTGCACGACGTCGTCGCCCGCAGCCTCGGGATCCCGGTGTACCAGCTGCTCGGCGGAGCCCACCGCGACCGCATCCCCGGGTTCCCGACCAGCTCCGGCCTCGACGGCCCGCAGGCGGTCGAGGGGGCCCGCGAGCTGATCGCCGAGGGCTGGGACGTGATCCGCTTCGGCCCGGCCGGGGGCAACGGGTCGGACCCCGACGACGAGCTGTTGTACGAGCCGCGGCACTCGATCGCCCTTTCGGCCGAGTGGATCACCGCGGTGCGGGAGGAGGTCGGGAACGGACCGGTGCTGGGCATCGACTACCACCACCGCCTCAGCGTCGCCGAGGCGGCCTCGTTCTGCCAGATGATTCCACCCGGAACCCTCGATTTCCTCGAGGAGCCGATCCGCGACGAGTCTCCCGAAGCGTACGCCGCCCTGCGCGGGATGACCCCGGTGCCGTTCGCCATCGGCGAGGAGTTCTCGAGCAAGTGGGCCTTCCTGCCCTACGTCGAGCGCGGGCTGACGATCTGGGCCCGCGTCGACGTCTGCAACGTCGGCGGCCTGACCGAGGCGATGAAGGTCGCCGGCTGGTGCGAAGCCCACTACATCGACATGATGCCGCACAACCCGCTGGGGCCGGTCAGCACCGCCGCCCACATCCATTTCGGGGCGGCGGTGCCGAACTTCGCCTGGCTGGAAGTGCGGGAGCGGGAGTTCGTTTTCGATGAAGACCTGTTCCCCAGGCAGCACCGCCTCGACGGCACCGCTTTCGCCCTGCCGGAGGAACCGGGGCTCGGCGTGGAGTTCAACGAAGAGCTCGCCGCCGAGCAGGAGTGGAAGTTCTGGGAGGCGCCGCACCTGCACCGGCGCGACGGGTCCTACACGAACTGGTAGCCCCAATCACCCCAACGGGGGATTGCGATCTCCCCAACGGGGGATTGGCCGGGCGGCTTGCCGGCACCGCATCGTTCGCCCTCGGGGCCGAGGCCCGTAAACAGACGGGATCGGCCGGTCCATGCCCCCGGACAGTCAGCGAACCCGGCGGGAGCCGCCCCGCGGGGCACTACTCCAGGACGGTCCGGTAGATCGCCTCGGCGTCCCTCTCGGTGACCTCCACAGGGTTGGGATCCAGCAGGCGGCGCACCGCCATGCCTACCTCTATCATCCGCGGCAGATCCTCTTCTCCCAGCCCGGCCGCGGCCAGCGACCCGTAGGGGGTGTAGCGCCGCCGCAGCCGGTCGATCCAGTCGGCCACCGCGTCGACCGCCTCCTCCCTGCTCTTCGCCGACAGGTCGATCCCGGCCACCCCGGCGGCGTAGTAGTACTTGTCCCCGGCCGCGGGGGCGTTGTGGCGCATCACCGCGGGCAGCACCAGGGCGACAGCGGTGCCGTGCGGCACCGGTTTCCCCCTGGAGTGGGACACCTTCTCGATGCCGTATCCGAGGGCGTGGGCGGCGCCGGTGTTTATGGGGCTGAGCAGCAGGCCGGCGAGCAGGCTGCAGCGGGACATCTGGTAGCGGACCCCGGGATCGGCGCTTCCCCTCTCGACCGCGGCGGCGAAGTTCGGCAGCCCTGCCCTCATCGCCTCGCGGGCCACGGCGTCGCCGACCGGGTTGCTCTTCAGCGACGCCGTGCACTCGAGGGCGTGGCCGATTGCGTCGAGGGCGGTGATGGCGGTGAGGACCGGCGGCAGGTCGCGGGTGAAGTGGGGGTCGACGATGGCTACCGCGGGCTGGATGTGGTCGCTGTACACCGCCTGTTTCCCTTCCTCGGCGACGACGACGGAGACGCGGCTGGCCTCGGCTCCCGTGCCGGCCGTTGTCGGCATGGCGATCAGCGGCCAGCGCGACGGCTCGGGAAACAGGTCGAAGCCGAAGTAGTCGGCGCAGGAGCCGCCGCTTGTTGCGGTGCAGGAGCCGACCTTGGCGGTGTCGAGCGAGCTGCCGCCCCCCAGCGCCACGACGGCGTCGCAATCGGTGTTGCGCAGGGTTTCGGCGAAGTCGTCGACGCTGGCCACCGTAGGATTGGGAACAACCCGGTCGAACACGCCGGCGAGCTCGATCCCCTCGCGGTCGAATATCCAGCGGACCGGTTCCTCGAGATGCTCCACGGCGCCGTCCCGGAGCAGCAGCAGGCGGCGCGCCTGCAAGCGCCGGCATTCCCGGGCGAGGAGGTAGACCGCCCCCTCTCCCAGGATCACGCGGCGGCTGTCGAACTTGAAGATCCTGGACAGCTCGGCGACCTGTTCTGCGTCGGCGAAGAAGCCGCTGTCCGCCAGCAGCTCCTCGTTCACCTGTATCGGTTTCATGCGGCCTCCGTTCTTCTCGGGCAGCCCGGTGAGAGTCCATCCGGGCCACCGGCCCTGCGGGGTAACTATATCAGCGGGCTGAAAGAGGCGGTGAAGGTAGCGGCGTTCCGGTGCCTGTCCAATCCCCGCGACGGTCCTCGGGCAGGCCGGAATCGGTTGAGGGTCGGGTGCCGTTTCCATAGCTTTCGGAACTCCCGAAGTAAGCGCACCGACGAATTTCAGGAGCAATCGATATGACGACCGCAACCGTGACCGATTCCACGCGGCAGCAGTACGAAACGGACGGGTACCTCTCCCCCATCGACCTGTTCAGCGCCGATGAAATCGGCGTCTACCGGGAGCAGTTCGACGAACTGGAAGCCCGCGAGGGCAAGGAGACGACCCAGATCGGACTGCAAGCCCGGCACTTCGACCAGGAGTTCATCTGGAAGCTGGCCGCCGACCCCCGCGTCCTCGACTGGATGGAAGGGGTCATGGGCGAGGACCTGCTGCTGCTGAGCACCCACTTCTTCTGCAAGTACCCCGACGCGAAGGGGGAGAAGTTCGTCGCCTGGCATCAGGACGTCACTTACTGGGGGCTCGAGCCGGACGATGCCCACACCGCCTGGATCGCCATCGACGACAGCAACGTCGAGAACGGCTGCATGCAGGTGATTCCCGGCTCGCATACCGAGGGGATCGTCCCGCACGGCAAGTCGGACCGCGGCGGCAACCTGCTCAGCATCAACCAGGAGATTCCCGACGAGTACGTCGACAAGACCAACGCCGTCAATCTCGAGCTGAAAGCCGGCCAGATGTCCATCCACTACGGCAAGGTGTATCACGCCAGCCATCCCAACACCTCGAACCGGCGGCGCTGCGGCATGACGGTCCGC
>JAPOZF010000095.1 GCA_026706165.1 Gemmatimonadota bacterium | reverse complement strand
CATCAGGAAATGGGGGGTGGGCTCCCTGTCCACGCCGAGGGTCTCGACCCACCGGTCCGGGCCGCTGTCGAGGTCGGGCAGGTCCCCCGGGCCCAGGTGGAAGGGGGTGATCTCCACCCCGGGCAGCACCGCAGCGGTGAGCGCCAGCCCTGGAACCTCCTCGAGCTCGCGGCCGCCGCCGATCACGCCGATGGCGGTGCAGCCGATGAAGGTCTTCGGCGCGAAGCTGTCGGCGATCAGGCGCGGCAGCCTGTCGAGGTCATCCTCGTAGTGGGGGGTGACGAAGGCGGTGACGAGGTCGGCGGTGGCGTTTCCGGTGTTCCGGGCAAGCTCGCGCTTGAGCTCGGCCGCGGCCGCGGTGATTTCTCTCTCGGTGGAAACCGCTGATGCCCACTGCATGGGTCGATCCTCCGTGGCGAAGGTGGGGCGAGGTCTGAGCGACCCCCTGGCGGCTGCTTGATGAATATGGATTAAATCCGCTTGTTCACAACATGATCATCGAGTGGAACACCCACATGTTCAGCGCCGACCAGGAGCGCTTTCCCCTTCACTGCGACGCCCCTTACCAGCCGGAGCTGGAGGACGATCCGCTGGCGCGGTACCTCGGGCACATGGAGGAGGAGGGCATCGACCGCGCAGTTCTCGTGCAGGCGTCGACGTACTGGGACGACCACCGCCTGATCCTCGACTGCCTGCGCCGCGAGCCGGACAGGCTGCGCGGCACCTGCCTGTTCCGCAACGGCGACGACGGGGCCCCGCGGGCGATGCGGGAGCTGGTGGCCGCCGAGCCGCGCATCGTCGCCTGGCGCCACTACGGGGTCGGAGGCCGGGATGGGCCCCTGGTGGAGCGCTTCGACGACTGGGTGCTGCGCCAGTGGCGGGAAGCCGCCGGGCTCGGGCTCGTCGTCGAGCTGCTGATAAACGGCATCTGCGCCAGGGCGGCTGCCGACGCCATCCGCCGCGTCCCCGACTGCACCGTGCTCCTCGACCACCTGTGCGAGCCCCACACCACCAGCGCCGTCGAGTACGCCCACGTCCTCGACCTCGCCGGCTTCGACCAGGTGTACATGAAGCTCTCCGGGCTCGACCACTTCGCCCCGGATCCTCCCCTGTTCGAGAGCGCCAGGCCGCTCACGGCCAGGGTGGCCGAGGCGTTCGGTCCGCGGCGCATGGTCTGGGGCAGCGGCACCCCGCGCATAGTCGACGCCCATCTGGAGTCGTACAGCGAGGAAGAGCGGGCCCTGGTCAGGGGGGAGAACCTCGCGGCTCTCCTCGGTCTTTCGTGAACGGCGGCAGGTGGACCCGAGCCGCGCTGATCCAGGGGCGGACCGCGGAGCGTGAAGCCCGGAAAGTCAGACCGGAATGAAATACAGGACGCTGGGCAGAACGGGACTGAAGGTGAGCGAGGTCAGTCTCGGGGGAGCCTACATCGGCGGCACCGACCCGGAAAACCGCCGGCAGAACGCCGCCGGGCTGGTGTCGCGGGCCCTGGAGCTGGGGGTCAACTACATCGACACCGCCCCCCTGTACGGCGACAGCGAGGAGCTTCTCGGAGAGGCGCTGGCCGCCGCGGGCGAACCGGTGCAGGTGGCGACCAAGTTCGGTTTCGACCCCGAGGACTTCGACTACAGCGCCGATGCCGTCCTGCGCAGCCTGGAGCGCAGCCTCCGGCGGCTCGGCGTCGGGCGCCTGACCACGGCGCAGATCCACGAGGTCAACCTCCCCGGCTGGGAGCGCATTACCGGACCGGGGGGCGCCCTCGAGGGACTGCGGGCGGCGCAGAAGCAGGGGATGTGCGATTACATCGGCATCACCGGCCGGGCCATTCCGCTGCTGGGGCGGCTGGCGGCGACCGGGGAGTTCGACACCCTGCTCGTGTACCACGACTACCATCCGGTATCGCAGCTGGCCGCCGAAGCGGTGATCCCGGCGGCCGCCGCGGCCGGCATGGGGATCGTCGTCGCCACCATCCTCGCCGGCGGCCTCTTCGGGTACAGCGAGAGAAGGGATGCCGTTCTCGCAGGCCTCGAGCCGGCGGAGCGCAGCCGCGCCGCGAAGGTGCTGGAACAGCTGCGGCGGCAACCTGGGACCCTCCCACAGAACGCCTTTCGCTGGGTCCTGGCCGACGAGCGCGTCAGCACCGCCTGCAGCGGCGCCGCAAAGGTCGCCGAGCTCGAGGAGGTGGCGGCCGCCTCGGAGATGCCCCCCCTCGACCGGGGCGCGGCGACGGGGGCCGGGTGATGCCGGGACCCCCGTACATCCTTGCGGAAACCACCTGGAAAGCGGTCCGGGAAACCGAGTATCAGGTCGCCGTGCTGCCCTGGGGGGCGACCGAGGCCCACAACTTCCACCTCCCCTACGCGACCGACGTCATCGAATCGGACAGGATCGCCGCGGAAGCGGCGCGGCTCGCCTGGGAGCGGGGAGCCAGGACCGTCGTGCTGCCGGCGATTCCGTACGGGGTCAACACCGGCCAGCTCGACATCAGGCTCGACATCAATCTCAATCCGTCGACGCAGCTGGCGGTGCTGAAGGATATCGTCGAGGTCCTCGACCGCCAGGGAATCGCCAAGCTCGTCATACTCAACGGCCACGGCGGCAACGATTTCCGCCAGATGGTCCGGGAGCTGACGCCGCGCTGCGAAACCTTCCTCTGCATCGTCGACTGGTTCCGGCTCGTCGGCGCCGGGATCTTCGACGAGGTCGGGGACCACGCCGGAGAGATGGAGACCAGCCTGATGCAGTACCTCGCCCCCGAGCTGGTCCTGCCCCTGTCGCAGGCGGGGCCCGGCAGGGAGAGGAAGTTCAGGATCCGGGCGCTGCGCGAGGGCAGGGCATGGTCGCAGCGGGACTGGACAAAGGCCGCCCCCGACACCGGCGTCGGCGACCCCGGTCCCGCGACTCCGGAGAAGGGGGAGCGCTGCTTCTCCCTGCTCACCGCGGAGATCGCCGATTTCCTCGTCGACCTGGCGACGGCGGATACCGGCGACCTCTACGAGTGAGGCACTGGCGATGGCTGCTCCCGTCATGGGGAAGAGCCCTGCCACCCGCTTTCCTGCGGCGCTGCTGGCGCTCTGCTTCGGCACCCTGATCCCCGGGGCGGGCGAGGGGTTGACCCTGTTCCGCATCGGCGGCCCGCCTCCCGACCAACAGGGGATCGACGCCGTCCACCTCTCATGGGAAGAGGCCGCCGCCGGCTACGGCGGCTCGGTCCGGTCCCTCGACTTCGAGGAAGGGAGGATTGCGCCGGTCCTGCTGGATCCGGACCGCAACATCTCCCTCGACGTCCTCGCCCTGGGCGGCGCCCCCTTCGGGGCCAAGCACGTGAGAACGCAGAACGAGTTCCACCTGAGAGTGGTGGACGGCGATCCCACCACTGCGTTCGAGGAAGCGGAAGTAAGGGAACTTCTCGAACACCCTTTCATCGGGATCGATCTGGGGGGCATCCTGCCGGTCAAACGGGTGGTGTTCTACCCCACCCCGGACCGTCCGGACCGGTTCGTGGAAGACTTCAAGATCTACCTTTTCGGCGGCGATCCATCCCTTCTTTCCAGTCCGCTGGGCAACGTGCGGAACTACGACCTGGTGGCGAGTGTAGAGGACAACCGAAGCCCCCGGGTGGAAGTCGCGATTCCGACCCGGCTCGCGCACACCGTCATGGTCGTCATCGGGAACCCCCACACCCGGGAAAGAACCATCAGGCCCTGGGAGGTCGCCGAGCTCGAGATCTACGGAGAGGGGTTCGCCCCGGCCGCCTCCTACACCTCCCGCGTCCTCGACCTGGGGGGTGTGTCGATTCTCGGCGAGGTCCGCTGGCGGGAGAGGAAGGACCCGGGCGCCAGGGTGGAGATCAGGAGCCGCAGCGGCGCCGACGACGACCCGGTCCGCTACTGGCGCCTGACCGGACGCGGGGAGGAGCGCAGCTACCGCGACGGAAGGGGGCGGACCCTGACCCGGGAAGAGTACGAAGGGATAGTGTTGAGCGAGCAGGCGGGCACCAGCCACGATGTCGACAACTGGAGCTACTGGTCGCCCCCGTACGCCGGGGAAAAGGCCGCGGATTTCGCTTCTCCCGGGCCGAACCGGTACCTGCAGTTCCAGGTCGGGTTCGAGAACTCCGGTTTTTCCGGAGGGGAGATGGGGCACCTGGAGTTCGAGATGACCTCGCCGCCGTTGGCGCGGCAGGTCGTCGGCGAGGTGTCGCCGCCGCTCGCGACAGCGGGAAGGGAGACTGCCTTCGTGTTTGCCTTCAGGCCGGCCTTCACCGGGGACCCGGAAGGGGCGGAGTCCGGTTTCGACCGCTTCGATCTCAGCACCCCGGGCGAGCTGACCGGGGTGGATTCCGTCCGGGTCAACGGCGACCCCGTTCCCTGCGAAGCCTTGACCGACGGGGGCCCCGACCCCATGGCGTGTGCGGATGCGGTCCCCGTTCCCTGTCCCCGGGTGGCGCTGCGCCTGCCCCGCATGGAGACCACTGACAGCGGCAAGATTGTGGAGATCTTCTTCCGGGCGCGGGTGTTCCGCTTCGGCACGGTTTTCGACGGCGTGGTGTCGGACAGCGCCCGCCCGGGAGAGATAGGACAGTCAGTAACCGAAGGGGACGCGACCTTCGCCCTCGACAGCAACCGCCTGTCGGTCGGAATGGAGCTGTCGGGGTCGCTGCTGCAGCAGGTCGGCACGAGCAGCCCGGTGGTGACGCCGAACGGCGACGGGGTCAACGACGAGGTTTCCTTTCAGTACACGCTGCTGCAGCTGGCCGGCGCCCAGGTGGTGACCGTGGACCTGTACGATCTCGGCGGCCGCCGGGTGCGGCGGCTGTACGAGGGGCTGGAGGCGAGCGGCCGCCGGGAACGGCTCTGGGACGGCCGCGGCGACCGCGGACTACTGCCGCCCGGGGTCTACCTGTACCGGGTGCAGGTAGACGCGGACTCGCGCCGGGCCGAGGCCGGGGGCGTGATCAGCGTCGCCTATTGAAGGCAGGGAGCGCAGGGGGGACTTGATAACAGGCAAGGGGTGAAATTGGGAGTTTTTCATCGTCAAGTCCCACGATGCGGATGTCCCCCCGGGTATTCGAAAATGCCCGTGTCCGGGCCTCCGGTTTCCTTATCTGCCGCCGGTGCCGAAAGACTATCGCCGTTAGCAGCCAGAGGCGGGTCGTCCACCGGCAGGGGTTCGGCCAAGACGGGCGCAACCGAGCTATAACTGTCCGCGACCAAAGTCCGGGCTCCCCCTGATCCGGCCATCGCCGGCCGGATCAACAGGCGGCACAGAGCCATCAGAGCTATGAGGCGGTTCAAATTTGAGTCAACATGAACCTGAATCCGTGATCGTTTTTATAGTGAGTGACTAAGTTTTATATTTTAGTCGAATCATGCTCTTGTCAACCTCGGATTTTCGTATTGGCTGCAGGCATTGCTGCGGATGTCGCTGGCCATGGCTCTCCACGTTCCTGCGGAGTCGCAAGAGCGGGCATACGGGTGCCCTGGGTGTGGCGGAGAATCGAATCCCGGTGAGATCGTCCCCTTCATATGCAGGCGCGCAGACAGGTGCGCCTCCAGACATCGAACCAGGGGTTGAAGCACCCGAAGCTGAGGCCGAAACGGCGCCGCGAGGCCAGGCGCGTGCGTCCCATCAAGGCGCCGATCAAGGCTAGGCCCGAGTGCGACTGTCAGCGCTTCTTCGCCCTGTGTTATTTGAAACGAAACCGGTCGCAAATCTTTCACCTCCAGGGGGAGTGGAAATCCTGCTCAACTATACCCTGTATTCCCCTCGGTAGACAACCGAAAATCAAGCCCTCGGCTTCACGGATTCAGGTTGATGGTCTCCCAAGTTCCCCGAAACCGACAACTACCTGAACATCGTCGAGCCAACCTTGAAGTGAGTTGTAGTAATAATCGAGGTTGAATGTCATCGGTTATTCGAAACGACCGTTTTTCGACAGCTGGATTTGTAGATGCACCTCCGGGTCGAGTTGGGCTTCCCGCTTCCCTTTGACCTGCTCCTCTGTGCTGAACAAACGCTTGAAAGCATCCATCCGGTAACTGGACGTTCCCGGAACCAGAGCACCGTCGCTGTCCGGACGAGTGTAATCGCTCGTCGTCGGTTGGGCTTCGAGAGAGGCCCACAACAGGACCAGGATCGAAAGAACGCCCCGCTGCATCGTCATTGCTCGAACTCCTTGACTTGACCCCAGGTCGACTGCGACACCGACGTCAGGGGCTTTATCGTCCCTGGTTCCCCTTTCCGCGCCTGATGGTAATCCTGCGTGCGGGCAACTTTGGACTCCCCGCTGTTGCCTACGGCCCCCCCGGTTCCTTCCGCGCTCTCGATCAGGGTGGCTTTTCACGTGCCGATTTGGTTCCTGAATGGTAACCGTTCAGTCCCCCCGCAGTAGTTTGAGCATATAAAGAAA
>JAPOZF010000586.1:3737-6415 GCA_026706165.1 Gemmatimonadota bacterium | reverse complement strand
CTGCCGGAATCCGGACACCCGCCGGACCTCGCCCCGGGCTTTGACTTCGCAGAGCGGCTATTCCCTCCGGACTTCCTCGAGCATCCTGTCGAGCCGCTGCGCCGACACCTTGACTGCCGTACCCAGCTCCTGGGCGAAGACCGACACCCGCCACTCCTCGAGGAGCCAGCGGAACTCTTCGGTTTTCTTCATGCGCACTTCAGTTGCAGGGTCCGCAGTAGCCCAAAGCTCGTCGAAAGCTTGCTGATACGGCGTGACCAGCTGCGCCTTCCGGCGGTCTCTGGCGGCATCGCCGCGGGCGCGGTCGGCGCGCACCAGGACGCCCCTGAGATAGCGGCACAGATGCGGCAGCCGCTCGAAATCGGCGGCGGCGAGAAAACCGGCAGGCAGCAGCCGGTCGAGGTCCTCCTCCATCCCGGGGTAAGCCCGGGGACAGGTGACGATCCGGTGGCGGGTTTCCAGCAAGGTCTCGACAAGGCCGACCATTTTTTCGGCGGCTCCGGCCAGGTTCGCGCGCCCCTGACGGCAGCCCTCCTCGAACCTCTCGCGGGTCAGGGGGATGGCCGGCCGGCGCCCGAACAGGTAGCGGAGCAGGCAGGTGTATGCCTGCTGCTCGAGGTCGGAGGCCCCACCGAATGGAGCAAAGAGAGGACGCAGCCGCCGCAGCTCGGCCAGGTCCCGGCGCAACTGCCGCATCTGCTCCTTCATGACCAGCTCGGACAGCCGGAGGATCCCGTCCCGGCTCGCCAGCTCGGCATCACCCCGCTTTCGGTAGAGGCGCAGGCAGACTCCCTCGCCGCAGCACATCAGCCCCGGGTACGCGAGCAGCGGGATGCCGGCGATGTCGCTTACCTCGACCTGCTCCGGCGGGTCGCCGAAATCCCAGGAAGTCAGGTCGTCCCGCTCCCAACGGGCGGCGGCCATTCTCCAGGCATCCTGCTCGGCCGGGGTGTCGTGCCGTTGCAGCCTGGCGCTCAGCAGTTCCAGGTCCCGTCCCGCCGCCACCGCCCGCCCGTCGCTCCCCCGGACTTCGACGCGCAGGCGCAGATGCTCGGGAATCGCCTCCGGCTTCCAGTCGGCGCGGCTCACCTGCAACCGGTAGCGCTCCGCCAGGTGTTCCTCGAGCGACTCGAGGAAAGAGGGGTGGGTCGGTTTGAGATCGGCGGCGATCCTCCTGGCGGTCCGCGGAATCGGCAGCAACTGCTTGCGCATCTGCTTGGGCAGGGAGCGCAGCAGGCAGGTGATCCGCTCCTCGCGAACCCCGGGGACCAGCCAGTCCAGCAGCTCCGGGTTGACGGCGTCCATCAACCGGTACGGCAGGCGGACCGTGATGCCGTCCTCTTCCTGCCCCGGTCTGTACGCGTAGGCCAGCTCGACCGCCTCGCCGGCGAGCTCGATGCGGTCGGGAAACGCGTCGCGGTCGAAGGACGTCTCGCTGCCGCCGAGCAGGTCGGCCTCTTCCATGCGCAGGAAGCGGTCGCCGTCCGGGCGCTCGTTGATGATGCGGTTGAGGTCGTGCACCGAAGAGATATCCTCATCCAGACGCGAGGCGTAGAAACGGCGAACCGCCTCATCGACGTCGATGGCGGTGCGACGGGTGCGCGTCTGCCAGGTCTCGATGCGGTCGGCGAGCTGGAGGTTGCGGGTGAGAAACTCGCGAGGGGTGTCGACATCTCCGGCGACCAGGCCGTCGCGGATGAAGATCTCCGCGGAGTCGCAGGGTTTCACCTGCTGGCCCGGGACGCGGCGCCTGGCGACCTGCAGGCCGTGGATGTGCACCGTCTCCTGCACGAGGACGCGTCCGGCGCTGCGGCTCCAGTACGGATCTCCGTATGAACTGCGGCACAGGTGGCCGCCGAGGTCGGGCAGCCAACCCGGCCGGATGCGCGCGGCGGTGCGGGCGAACAGGCGGGAGGTCTCCACGATTTCGGCCGCGACGATCCATTCGGGCGAGGCCCCGTTCGACTGCCCTTGCCGTTGATCACTCCGGGCCGTTGCCTCCCGGCGCTCGAACAGGCCCGAACCGGGAAACAGCATCACAGCCCTGTTGCGCGCCGCCTGGTAGAGGTTGTGCTCCTTCTTCCGGGCGATGCTGCTCAACAGGCCGGTCGCGATCGACCGGTGGATGGCGTCGTACCCGGCCTGACGCCTGCCGGGCTGCAGTCGAAACCCCCCGAGGTCGGACAACTCCCCGGTCAGCTGGGCGTGAATGTCCCGCCACTCGCGCATGCGCGCGAAGGAGAGGAAGTGGCGGCGGCAGAACCTGCGCATCTGGCCCTGGGTCTCGAGCTGCTCGAAGCGCTCGTGGTAGCGGTTCCAGATGTTGAGAAGGGTCAGGAAGTCGGAATGCCTGTCGACGAACTGCCGGTGCATGCGGTCGGCTTCGTCGCGGCGGTCGAGCGGCCTCTCGCGCGGATCCTGAATGCCGATGGCCGAGGCGATGACGAGCAGCTCAGGAAGCGCCCCTTCGGCCCGGGCCTGCAGAATCATGCGCGACACTGTCGGGGGGATCGGCAGGCGCGCCATGTCGCGGCCGAGGCGGGTCAACCGGCGCCTGGAGTCGAGAGCCCCCAGCTCCTGCAGCTGGACGTAGCCGCCGTTGATCGCCCGCGGCGCCGGCGGGTCGACGAAAGGGAACTCCTCGACCTTTCCGAGCTGAAGATCGAGCATGCGCAGGA
>JAPOZF010000586.1:3072-3727 GCA_026706165.1 Gemmatimonadota bacterium | reverse complement strand
AGGCGCAGGATGATGTCGGCGAGGTCCGAGCGCTGAATCTCGGGGACGGTATACTCGGGCCTGGAAAGGAACTCCTCTTCGCCGTAGAGGCGCACGCAGACCCCTTCGGCGACGCGGCCGCAGCGGCCCTTGCGCTGCTCGGCGCTGCTGCGGGAAATCGCCTCGACCGGCAGCCGCTGCGTATGCGTCCGCGGGTTGTAGCGGTTGATCCGCGCCAGTCCCGGGTCGACGACGTAGCGGATGCCGGGAATCGTCAGCGACGTTTCGGCGATGTTGGTGGCGACGACGACGCGGCGGCGGTCCGGGCGGGCGAACACCCGCTGCTGCCCGGCAGCGGTCAGGCGGCTGAACAGCGGCAGGATCTCGACGTTCCGTTTTGCCAGCCGGTGCTGCAGGAGGTCGCTGGTCTCGCGTATGTCCCGCTCCCCGGGCATGAATACGAGGACGTCCCCGGATGCGGACTCCTCCAGCAGTTGCAGCACCGCAGCCACCGCCGCGTCGGTGTAGGAGAGCTCCTCGGCCTCCCCGAGAATCTCTTCCAGCGGCCGGTAGCGGACCTCGACAGGGTACATCCGCCCCGAGACCTCGACGACGGGGGCGCCGCCGAAGGCCCGCGAGAACTTTTCGACGTCGATGGTCGCCGAGGTGATGACGA
>JAPOZF010000586.1:0-3062 GCA_026706165.1 Gemmatimonadota bacterium | reverse complement strand
CGGGCCGCCTTTCGAGAAGCAGGCGCATGTACCCCAGCAGGAAATCGATGTTGAGGCTGCGTTCGTGGGCCTCGTCGAGGATGACGGTGTCGTACTCGAGAAGGTCGGGATCGCCGCGGATCTCGCTCAGCAGCATGCCGTCGGTGACCAGCTTGATCAGGGTCTCGGCCTCGGTCCGGTCCCGGAAGCGGATCTTGCAGCCCACCTCGCGGCCCCAGGTGACCCCGAGCTCCTCGGCCAGGCGCCGCGACAGGGACAGCGCCGCCACCCGCCGGGGCTGGGTGCAGACGATGCGGGCGTCGCGACCCCGCCCCGCTTCGAGGCAGATCTTGGGCAGCTGGGTGGTTTTCCCCGACCCGGTCTCCCCGGCGACGACGACGACCTGGTATTCGGCGATGGCCCGGAGGATCTCCTCCTTGCGCGCGGTGATCGGCAGCTCTTCCGGGTAGGATACCGCCGGGATGAGGCGGAGGCGCCCGGCGCGCAGCCGCCGCGAGGCCTCGATGCGCTCGCGCAGCCGGCCGAGCTCCCCGGACAGGGTTGCGCCAGAGCGTCCGGAAAAACGGTCCCGGAGGTCCCGCAGGCGGCGACCGATACGCACGCGGTCGGCGAGCAGACAATCCTCGAGCGCCGCCTCGAGGTCTCCGACTGTGCCGGCGTCGTCAGAGGCCGGCATGTTTCTGATGCGCGGACAGCAGTGTGGCCATGGTAAAAACATAACGCCTGCACGATGATGAGGTGGGAAGAAGGGAGCTTGCACGACACCCTGAATCCGGGCGCAACCAACCCGGAGCCGGTAAATTTGAACCATGAACGAAATCCTGGAGTCGACACGGCAACTCGCCCCCCAGGTGGCCCTTGAGTCGGGACAGGCGGCAATTCTTCTGGGGTTGGCGTGGCTCGGCTACTACGTCGCCCGCAACGCCTTCCTCCGCGTCCTGGAGCGACTGATCCGGCGCAGCCGCACCGACCTCGACGAAATCCTCCTCGGTACCGGTGTACTCCGACGCTCCGCCATGCTGGTTCCGGCGGCGGTCCTGTTCTACGGAGCCGAAATCATTCCGGGGCCGCCCGAGCTGACCCGGCAGATCATGGTGGCTGTCCTGGGCGTGTTGGGGCTGCTCATCGGCGGTTCGTTACTGAGCGCGTTCGACCTGGCCTACGGGCGGCTCCCCGTGGCCGATAAGGTGCCGATCAGGAGCTACGTGCAGATCACCAGAATCGCCCTGTACGTCGTGGGGTCGCTGGTGGTTGTGGCGCTGACGATGGGGCGCTCGCCGCTGGGCCTGCTCGGCGGCATCGGCGCCATGACCGCGGTCGTGCTGCTGATTTTCCGCGACACCATCCTGTCCCTGGTCGCCAGCATTCAGATCCATTCGCAGAACCTCGTCGACGAAGGGGACTGGATCGAGGCGCCGACATTCGGAGCGGACGGGGACGTCATAGACATCTCCCTGCACACGATTCAGGTCCAGAACTGGGACAAGACGATAACCACCATCCCGACTCCGAAGCTGATCGACGCATCCTTCAAGAACTGGCGCGGCATGAAGGAGAGCGGCGGCCGCCGCATCAAGCGCTCGCTGTACATAGACATGCAGACCATCCGTATCTGCAGCGACGAGATGCTGGAGCGGTACGGGAAATTCGAGCTGATTCGGGAGTACCTGCGCGAGAGGCGGCGGGAAGTCGCCGAATACAACGACTCCACCAGGGTCGACACGAGTCAACTGATCAACGGCAGGAGACTGACCAACGTCGGCACCTTCAGGGCGTACGTGACCGCCTACCTGCGCAACCACCCGAGGATCCGCCAGGACCTCACGTTTCTCGTGCGCCAGCTGCAACCGGGAGACGCCGGCCTGCCAATCGAGATCTACGTGTTCACGAACGACACCGTGTGGGCGAACTACGAGGCGATTCAGGCCGACATCTTCGACCACCTGATCGCCGTGGTTCCCCAGTTCGACCTGCGGGTGTTCCAGCAACCCGCCGGGGCGGATTTCCGCGCCCTGGCCCGCTGACTATGCCTGTCCCTGGCCGGCGCAAGGCCGACCATTTCTGCCTGCCGGTGTGAGGTGGGTGCGAGGACCAGGTACCGTGGGGAACCACCCGGTCGGGATTGATGCATCGATTCGGTTCAGGTGACATTCGTCGCTCCATTGATCGTCTCAGGCCCAAACCCCCTGTTACAGGCGCCATCGAGGTCCGGTTTCCAGCCTCGGAAGATGATCTTCTGGGGACCGCGGGTGAATGGGGAAGTCTCCCCCCAGCCGGGGTTCCGACGCCCTTGGCGGGCAGTTGTCAGCTCAGCGGTGCGGCGACGATCTGGTCGAGGACGCGGTTGGTGCGCGCACCGGTCTCCCCGGTGCTCGGACATTCCCCCTCGCCGCGCAGGGAGTCGACGATCGACTGGATCAGAGGCTGCTGCACATGTTCCGGGGGCGGCAGGCGGAACTCCTCGCGGCCGGCCGGCGTAGTGAGGACGACCGGTTCGTCGAGGGCGAAAGCGGAGTAGGCGACGCTGCCCTCGCTGCCGACGATCTCGGTGCGGTCCCGGGAGGCGCCGGCATGGGTAGTGAAGCACCACAGGCCCGCGCCCAGAGCGCCGGATTCGAACCGGAAGGAGGCGCTGACGATATCGTCGGTGGGGTAGAGCCCTGCCTGGTTGTCGGCGATTCCACTGGCAGTGGCAACCGGTCCCAGCAGGAAATCCAGAAGGTCGAGCTGGTGGCAGCCGAGGTCGAAGAAGTAGCCGTCCCCGGCGATCTCCGGCAGGACGCGCCAGGGCTGCCGGTCCGGGTCGAGATCGGCGGCGCTGGGCGGACCGTACTGTTGAATGGTGGCGAAGCGGATCTCTCCCACAGCCCCCGCCTGCAACAGCTCTGCGACTTTGACGAAGGCGGGAAGACGGCGGCGGTAGTAGGCGACGAACAGCTGCACCCCGGCTGCGGCGCAGGCCTCGTTCATCTGCCGGCACTGGTCATGGGTGAGTGCCATCGGCTTTTCGACGTAGACCGGCTTTCCCGCCGCGGCAGCGCGCAAGGTGTACTCGCAGTGGG
>JAPOZF010000138.1 GCA_026706165.1 Gemmatimonadota bacterium | reverse complement strand
CTCAGGGTCAAAGCCCCCGGCAGCCCCGACTACCTCGATCTCAAGAGGCTGGTAAAGGAGCTCAGGCTCAACACGGTCTGCGAAAGCGCCCAGTGCCCCAACATCGGGGATTGCTGGGGCAGCCGCACCGCGACCTTCATGATCCTGGGAGACGTCTGCACCCGCAGTTGCGGCTTCTGCGCCATACGCACCGGCCGTCCGCAGGGGCTGGATGAAGGGGAGCCGCAGCGGGTCGCCCGCGCCATCGCCACCCTCGGCCTGAGGCATGCGGTTATCACCTCGGTCAACAGGGACGAGCTTCCCGACGGGGGCGCGCGCATGTTCGCCAGGACCCTCGACGAAGTCCACCGCCTGTGCCCCGGGACATCGGTCGAGGTGCTGATTCCCGATTTCCTGGGGGACCTCGAAGCGCTGCGTAGAGTCCTCGACTCCGGTCCCGACATACTCAACCACAAGATCGAAACCGCCCGGCGGCTTTACCGCTTCATGAGGCCCCAAGCGAAATACCAACGCTCCCTCGAGCTGCTCGAACGCGCCCGTCGACTCGGTCCCGCCCCGACGAAATCCGGGATGATGCTCGGGGCCGGGGAGACCCGCCGGGAGACCGAGGAGGTGATCGCCGATCTCGCCGCCGCAGGCTGCAGCATCCTCACCCTCGGACAGTACCTCAGCCCTTCCAGGCGCCACCACCCGGTCGCCCGTTTCGTGCCTCCCCGGGAATTCGTCGAACTGCGCGACTTCGCGCTGAAGCTCGGCTTCCGGCATGTCGAATCGGGACCCCTGGTGCGCAGTTCCTACCACGCCGAACGGCAGGTGAACGGCTTCGAAATGGCCGCCCGCCGCCCGGCTTCTCCGCCACTCACCGATGCGGCTGCGGCAGCAGAGGTTTCGCCGCAGCGGCATTCAACCGGATGACGTCCCGTTCATGCCAATCAACCTCGACAAGAAGTCCCTTCCGCCGTACCTGCGCCGCAAGAAGATCGTCGTTCAGGGAGAATCGATCCGGGAAATCGACGCGGTGGGAGACGGCAGAAAAAACACCATCTACGCCGTGGTCACCTCGCGGCAGCGGCTGATCGTCAAACAGGCGCACTCGCGAGTCCAGCAGACCAGGGAGCGCATCTATCTCGACCGCAAGCGGGTAGTCCACGAGATGGCCTGTATCGGCGTGCTTGCCGAGATCGTACCCCCCGACTTCGTGCCTGCCCCCGTCCTCCTGGACCGCAGCAATTTCATCCTCGTGACCACCGCGCCTGCCCGGGAGGCCCTGCTCTGGGAGAACGAGCTCCTGCGCGGGCGCGTCGACCTGCAGATCGCCGCCCAGTGCGGGGAGCTGCTCGGCACGGTTCACAGCGACACGGCAAACTCGCGCGATCTCAGGGAGACGTTCAAGGACACCAAGCCTTTCGAGCAGCTTCGCATCGCTCCGGCGTACGGCCGCATCGCCGAAGCATATCCCGAGTACAGAAAGGTCATCGAGGACCAGTCCAAGGAGCTGCTGAAGGGCTCCAGGGTCATGGTGCTGGGCGACCTCCGCCCGCGCAACGTCTGGGTCAACAAGGGCTCGATATACCTGATCGACTTCGCCACGGCCCATTTCGGGCACCCCGCCTTCGACCTGGCATTCTACTGCCGCGACCTCTGCCTCAAGGCGATCATCAACAGCCCGCAGAAGGCCGCCTACCTCGAGGCCATCAACGTCTTCTGGCTGTCCTATTTCGTCGTCGCCCGGTACGCCGGGCAGCCAAAAGTGGAGCGCTCGGCGGTGAGGAACTTCGGCTGCCTCCTGCTTGCCAGCGCCCTCCATCCGCCCCCTGACATGGACCCTCCTACCAGCGACCTCACCCGGCGGATCGCGCAGAACCTGCTGGTCACCGAACTCGAAAAGATCGAAGACATCACCGAGTTCATTAATCGCACCCTGATTGATGGGTAGGAGCCTGCCCCGCGCCCGGCGCCTCGGCGCGGCGGTGGCGGCCGGGCTCGTCCTTTCCTGCTCTCTTCTCTCACCGAGGCCGCTCTACCGACCCGACCTCCCGACGCCGGCCCGGGAGTTCCGAGGCGTGTGGGTGGCGACGGTCGCCAACATCGACTGGCCGTCGGCGCCGGGCCTTCCGAGCCGAACCCAGCAGTCCGAGGCGCTCGCCATTCTCGAGCGCTGCCGCGATCTCAACTTCAACGCCGTCATCCTTCAGGTCCGGCCGCAGTGCGACCTGATCTATCCCTCCGGCCTCGAACCCTGGTCCTACTTCCTCAGCGGCGAGCAGGGGTTTCCGCCGCAGCCGCTCTACGATCCCCTCAGCTTCTGGATCGACGAGGCGCACGTTCGGGGCCTCGAGCTCCACGCCTGGATCAATCCCTTCCGCGCCAACCATCCCGGACACGCCGGAAAGCCTTCCCCCCGCTCGATCCTCTCGCAGCGTCCCGACCTCGCGCACCGGCTGGGCGGCAAGGGGTACTACTGGCTCGACCCCGGGCATCCCGAGGCGCGCGCCCACACCATGGAGGTCATCTTCGAGCTCATCGAGCACTACGATCTCGACGGGATTCACCTGGACGACTATTTCTACCCCTACCCCTCCTACAACGGCGGCGCCGATTTTCCCGACGGGGCCAGCTGGAGGGCATACCGCGATTCAGGGGGCTCCCTTTCCCGGTCGGACTGGCGCCGCCGCAACGTCGACGACTTCGTCCGCGACCTCTACCTGGAGATCAAACAGCGGCGTCCCCAAGTCATGGTCGGAATCAGCCCCTTCGGCATCTGGCGGCCAGGCCATCCGCCCGGTGTGAAAGCGGGAGTCGACCAGTACGAGACCCTCTTCGCGGACCCGCGCCTGTGGCTGCGGGAGGGGTGGCTGGACTACCTCGCCCCGCAGCTGTACTGGCGGATCGCCCCCCAGGCCCAGAGCTTCCCCGCCCTGCTGTCCTGGTGGCGGGAGAACAATCTCCACCGCCGGCACCTGTGGCCGGGCCTGTTCACCAGCATGGTAAGCCAGGGCAAGTGGCCCGCCGGGGAGGTGGTCGACCAGATCGCGCTGGCCCGCGACATGCTGGAGAGCGACGGACATCTCCACTTCAGCATGCGGGCCATCCGGGCCGAAAGCGGCCGTTCGCGGCAGCTGACCACCTCGATCGGGGCCCGGATATACGCGCAGCCGGCTCTCGTTCCGCGCTCGACCTGGCTCGACTCCATCCCACCCCCGCCCCCAAAAGTGGCCCCGGCAGTGCGGAACGACAGCAGGGTGGTGCTGTCCTGGAAGCAGCCGCCCGGGGAGACCCCTTTTCTCTACGTGGTGTACTCGAAGGCGGGAACGAGCTGGACGTACGACATCCTGCCCGGCAACCGGACCGGCCACGAGCTGGACTCGGGCGGGCTGTCGTGGCCGGGACCGGGGCGCGCCGAGCGCCGGGAGTTTGCCGTCAGCGCCGTCGACCGCCTGGGGAACGAGAGCGATCCGGTGATCGTCGCCCTGTCTTCGCAGCCGATCCGCAGGGCGGTTCGGGCCCCGGCGCCTCAACGGAGATGGGACTGAAAGTCCTTGCTGCTCGACAGGACGTGGGCGCGCATGCTCTCGCGCGCGGCCCTGGCGTCCTTGCGAGCGAGGGCCTCGAAAACCTCGTGATGCTGGGACACGGAAAGCCTGGCGCGGTCCCCCGCCCGGGATGACCAGGTTTCCAGGCTCCCCTTGATCCACTCCTGCAGGTAGCCGCGGGTGGTGCGTACCAGGTTGTAGAGGATCGAGTTGTGGGCGGCCCGGGCGACCTCGAGGTGGAAGGCGACATCGAACTCGAGGAACTCTCCCGGCCGCTCGATCTCCCTCTCCATTCCGCGCAGCGTCGCCGCGATCGCCTCGAGGTTCTGCCCGCTGGCGCGCTCGGCCGCCCACCAGGCCGTGTTGGACTCCAGCATGAGCCGCGTCTCGATGAGGTCGCCGACCTGCTTCGGGTCGAGGGCGAAGCCCCACTCGTAGGCGCGGCCGAGGTGGCTTTCGTTGTCGGCCACGAAGGTGCCGTCCCCGACGCGGCCGGTGAGGATCCCCATCACCGACAGCGACCGCAGGGCCTCGCGGACCGAGGTTCTGCCGACGGCGAAGCGGCGGCACAGCTCCCGCTCCGTCGGCAGCCGGTCCCCCGGTTTCAGCACGTTGCGGGAGATCAGGTCGGTGATCTGATCGACGATGGCGTCGCTGACCGAGCTTTTCGGGACCGGCCTCAGCAGTTCGGCTCCTTCTGCTGCTTCCGCCCGGGCCCGGCCCGTTTCACCTGAACTCATGATTTTCCCGATTGATTTTATCCGCCGCCTTCGTACTTTCCTGTTGTCAATGGTCTGACCATCAGGCAAATTTCTATTGATACTCAGCCGGCAGCGCGCTGTCAAGGAAGGTTGCCCATGCCCCGGATCCTCAACCTGGGCTCCCGGATCGAGCTCGTGCCGATGGACTCCCACTGCGGGGATATCTCGGTAGCCCTGTACCGCCGGGAGGAGTCCGACGGGCCCGAGTTTCTCGTCCATACCTACAGCAACAGGGAAGACGCCGATGAACGGGTCCGTTTCATCAGTGCGGGAATGAAGGTTCTGGGAAACGTCGAGGACTCTCCGGCGAACCCCGGCTGCCTGCGCTTCCCCTGCGGCCACGGCCACGAGCTGGCCTGCCGGCGGCTGTTCCTCGAGGTCTGCAAGCTCCCCACCGGCAGCGACCTCGTTCCCCGCCCGCTGTCGGTTTTCGACAAGAAAGCCGGCAAGGAGATCGTCGTCGTCAGCGAGGGGGAAGGCCTGTACACGGTAACCGCGGACGATCCGGGGGAAAGCATGACATTGCGGCGCATCGCCGCCACCGCGGGCGGCCTGGCCAAGCTCGGGGAAATGGAGCAGGCCGGCGACCGCCGTGACCGGGTCCGCTTCGCGTGCGGCCAGTCCCACGACAACCTCGTCGCCGTGCTGCTTCCCCGCGCCCTCAACGTGCGCACCGCCATGCGCGAGGCGGAGGCGGCCGCGGCGCGGGGGGTGCTTTCCGCTCCCAGCGCCCAGGAATAGCAGATCAAAAGGAGATGTTCCCATGGCAGACATCAAACCGATGACGGGCCGCGAACGCGTGCTCGCAGCCTTGCGCCGCGAGCCGGTCGACCGCACCCCCGTGTGCAATCCGACCTCGGTGGCGACCGTCGAGCTGATGGACCTCGTCGACGCCCCGTTTCCCGAGGCCAACCGCAACCCCGAGCTCATGGCCCGCCTCGCGGCTACCGGGTACACCGAGCTGGGCTTCGACAGCATCATGCCGGTGTTCACCATCATCCAGGAGTCCTCCGCCCTCGGCTGCAAGATCCAGTGGGAGCAGAAGGACAACTGGCCGACGGTGCGCATGCGCGAGCCGATCTACGAGAAGCTGGAAGACATCGTCATCCCGGACGACCTCTGCACCCACCCCGACACCCGCTGCGTGCTCGAGGCGATAACCATCCTCAAGCGGGAGTACGGCAACGAAGTCGCGGTGATCGGCAAGACAATGGGGCCGTGGTCGCTCGCCTACCACTGCTTCGGCGTCGAGCCCTTCCTGCTGCTGTCGCTCGACGACCCGGATGCCACGCGCGCCATCCTCGACAAGCTGAAGAAGGTCACCGTCGACTTCGGGGTCGCCCAGATCGAGGCGGGAGCCGACGCCCTGACCCTGCCCGACCACGCCACCGGGGATCTGGTCAGCGGCGAGTACTACGAGCGCTACCTGCGCGAAATGCACATCGAGTTCAGCGAGAGCATCCCGATTCCGCTGATACTCCATATCTGCGGCCGCACCGTCGACCGCATGGAGTACATCGCCCAGACCGGCATGGCCGCCTTCCACTACGATTCGAAGAACCAGCCGCAGGAGTCGGTCGACATCATGCAGCGGCGGATTTCGCTGGTCGGCAACATCAACAACCCGGAAACCCTGTTCTCGAAGGGTCCGAAGGAGGTTCGCGCCGAGGTCTACAAGAACCTCGACGCCGGTGTGCAGCTGGTCGGCCCGGAATGCGCCATACCGCTGCAGGCACCGATCGAGAACCTAGTGGAAATCCCCAGGGCGGTGCAGGACTGGCACCGGGATCAGGACTCTTCCCCCGCGAAGGCCACACTGAACTGAACGAGGTGATTTGACGATGGCGGAACTGTCCGACATTCAGAACGAAATAATCCGCTTCGAGATCGAGGAGTACGTCGAGCGTCCGGACGAGATCGAGCGCAACGTCGAGCTGTTCGCCGCGGCCCGGCCGCTGATGCAGGATATCGCCGCGGCCCTGGTCGAGGGCGAGCACGAGACCGTAGACCAGCTTTCCAGGCAGGCCCTGGACGAGGGAATCGAGGCGCTCGAAATCATGGACGACGGCCTCATCGCCGGCATGGGCATCGTCGGCATCAAGTTCCGCGAGAACTTCATCTTCGTGC
>JAPOZF010000021.1 GCA_026706165.1 Gemmatimonadota bacterium | reverse complement strand
GCGGCGAACCCCCAGGGCGGCAGGCCGCTGCCGAGAACCTCGCGCAGGTCTGACGCCCACACGGTTTCCCCGGTGCCGGCGTTCAGCGCCGTCAGCATGCCCCGCGACCCCAGGATGAACACCCTGTCCCCTTCCACCGTCGGCGTCGAGCGCGGCCCGTTCCCGTGCCCTTCGGTGAACTTCTCGCCGAGCCGGCGCTTCCAGAGCTGCTTCCCGGTCACTGCGTCGAGGCAGAGGGCGAACTCCTCCTCCCCGGAAGCGGCCATGGTGAAGGCGCGCCCCCCGGCGACCGAGACGCTGGAGAACCCCTCGCCTCCCGGAACCCTCCAGACCACCGGGGGACCTTCCGCCGGCCACTGATTCAGAAGCCCCGTCTCCCGGGAGATCCCGTCCCGGTTCGGGCCCCGCCACTGGGGCCAGTCCTCTCCCTGGACCGGGTCCGCCCACGGGGGCAGCCCCAGCAGCGCCAGGGCCGCCGCGGCGAACATGGCCTGCCGCTTCAGTCTCTCAAATCCCTGTTTCATGCCAGCTCCTGCTCAGCTGTTCCCCCGGGGGGCGAAGCGCTCGGTGATCAGCATCGACGGGGTTCCCGCGGTGACGAAGCGGTAGGTGCGGCTGACCACGGCGCGGTCGGAGGGAAGTCCCGGAAGGTCGACCTGCTCCGTTCCGCACCAGAGCAGGTCCCCGTACAGCTCGATCCGCTCCCGGCGCAGGGCGCGCCCGATGCCGAGGTCCGGTCTGGCGAGGGCGATCCTCATCCCGGGGGACAGGCGCTCCTCGACGATCAGGGCCTGCCCGTGGACGTACACCCTGCCGCTGGCCCCCCCGGTCAGCAGCACCGAGCGCGAAGCCACGAGGTCGCCGTAAGCGGCTTCCAGCCAGGGCTGGTCCTCTTCCAGGGCGATTCTCTCCTGGGAGAGCTGTTCGACTTCCACCGCCTCGAGTTGGTGCGCCTCGATGAACTGGGTCACCAGGCCGACGATGACGAGCAGTCCGCGCTCGAAGGGAGTCAGCGCCTCGATATCGATCTCCGCCAGGTGGGCGGGCCGGTGCCGCTGGGCGATGAACAACCGCGGAAGGAGCTGCCGCGAGAAGCCGCCTCCCCCCTCGCTCATGGCCGCCCGCCGCGGATTTCGGGCAGTTCGTGCCGGTTTCTTACATTGTGTGCCACGCGAGCAATTAACCCCAATCCCGCCGCAATATCCAACTCCCGGCCAGGGAAAGGCGCAGGCGGAATGCGGCCCGTGAACCCATGAAGAAACTTGAAGCCTTCATCAAGCCGTTCAAGCTCGAAGAAGTGAAGGAGGCCCTGTCCGAGGTCGGTATCCTCGGCATGTCGGTGACCGAGGTGCGGGGATTCGGGCGCCAGCGCGGGCACAGCGAGGTGTACCGCGGGTCGGAATACAAGGTCGATTTCCTGCCGAAGCTCAAGATCGAAGTGGCTGTCTCGGAGGACAATTTCGAGCGCGCCGTCGACGCCATCATCGAGGGGGCGCGCACCGGCGACGTCGGCGACGGCAAGATCCTCGTCTCCGAGCTGAGCGAGGTGATCCGCATCCGCACCGGCGAAACCGGAAACAACGCCATCTGACCGGATTCTCATGCGGGACGCTGACCGGGGGCCGCTGCTGGCACTCGCCCGCAGGGCCATGGCTGGAAAGGGAGCCGCGGGCGCGCTGAAGCGGCTCGGCTTCACCGATCCGGAGCAGGCCGGCCTCATCCTCGACCGGCTCCGCGAGGCCGCGGACACCGGCGGTTCGCAGCGGCGACCCCGGGGCCGCGGGAAGAAGCCCGCCGAATCCTCCACGGGACCGCCCCCCGAGGTGCTGGTCTCCGCATCGGTCTGCGGCCGTCCCGACCGGGCGCTGCGCCACTTCGAGCGTTTCGCCAACGCCGGCGGAGCCCCCTTCACCCTCTACCGCCGCCTCGCCGATTCCGGGCCCCTCTGCGACGGCCTGCTCGCCCTTCTCGGGCACAGCGCCCTGCTGTCCGACATCCTGGTCCGCGATCCCGGGTACCTCTACTGGCTCCTCGAGGAGACCCCGTTTCTCAGCCGCTCCCTCGACCGCAGGCGGCTGGGCCCCGGCCTGCGCCGCGACTTCGACCTCGGGGCCCCGGGCGGAGCCGGACTCGAGCAGTTGCGGCGGGGGCAGCGGCGGGAGCTGCTGCGCCTCGGGGCTTCCGAAATCCTCGGCCTCAAGGACGTCGCCCGCATCGGGGCGGAGCTGGCCTGGCTGGCCGACTTCGTTCTCGAAACCGTCCTCGAGACCGTGACCGGGCAGCTGGAGGAACGCTACGGGGTCCCCCGCGACCACCGCGGCCGGCGCGCCCGCTTCTGCGTCGTCGCCCTGGGCAAGTACGGCGGCGAGGAGCTCAACTTCAGCTCCGACGTCGACCTCCTCTTTGTGTACGACGGCGAGGGCACCGCCGCGGCCGGGGACACGCAGCCGATCGACAACTACGAGTTCTTCACCCGCCTCGGGGAGACCCTGATCCGCGAGCTGACCCGGGTCACCGTTGAGGGAAGCCTGTACCGGGTCGACATGCGCCTGCGGCCCGACGGCCTGCGCGGCCCCCTGGTGCGCTCGATGCGCAGCTACTGGGTCCATTACGAGACCCGGGGAGAGCTGTGGGAACGGCAGATGCTGATCAAGGCGCGGCGGGCGGCCGGCTCGGTCCGGCTGTGGAGGCAGTTCCAGCAGATGCTGGTCTCCTTCGTCTATCCCGGCCGCCTCGAGGAGGCGCCGCAGCGGGAGATCCGGCACGTCAAGCAGCGCATCGAGGCCAAAGTCGAGAAGTCGCGCAGTCCCGAGAACATCAAGCTGCGCCCCGGGGGAATCCGCGACATCGAGTTCGCCGTCCAGTGCCTGCAGCTGATCAGCGGAGGGGCCAACCGGCGGGCGCGCTCGGGCAACACCCTCGAGGCGATATCGAGGCTGCGGGCGGCCGGGACGCTGTCCGCGCCAGAGGCCCGCGACCTGCGGGCCGCCTACCGCTTCCTGCGCCGGCTCGAGAACCTTCTGCAGATCGAGTCGGACCGGGCCGTCTACCAGGTCCCGGACTCCCCCGAAGCCCGGACCGGTCTGGCCGCCGCCCTCGATCTCGACGGCGAGGACGCTCTCGACGATGAGATCCAGGGCCACCTGGCCCGCGTGCGGGCGATCTACGACGACGTCTTTTTCGCCGAGCCGGCCGCCGACGGGGAGGACCTCGACTGGCTGACCGCCGATCCGGAGGCGATCGAGGAACGGCTCGGGGGCCTGGGTTTCGACGCCCCGGAGCCGGCCCGCAAGATCCTGGCGGAGATGAGCTCCGAGCCGATGATGACCGAGCTGGCGCGGCGCAACTTCGGAGCCATGATCCCGGGAGTGCTCGCCGGACTCGGGGCCTCGCCCGATCCCCTGCAGGCCCTGGTGCGGCTGCGCGGCGTCATAAGCGCCTACGGGGCGCCAGGGATCTTCCTGCAGCTCCTCGAGAGCAACGCCGAGTTCCGGCGGATGCTGATCTCCATCTGCGGCGCCAGCCAGTACCTGACCGACCTCGTGGTCCGCGATCCGGCGCTGCTCGACCGCCTCCTCACCCCGGTCCTGTCCGCCGGCGGAGCCGCGCCCGAGGCAGGCGCTCCCGGCCTGGGAGCGGCGGCCCGCTACCGCAACCGCGAGCTGCTGCGCATCGGCGCCGAAGACCTGCTCGGCCTGTCGAACCCGGAGGAGACCTTCCTGCAGCTGTCCGACCTCGCCGACAGCATGGTGCGGATCGCCTTCCGCCACGCCTGGCGCGGCTGCGTCCAGCGGCGCGGACGGCCGCGGTCCCGGCGCGGGGCCGAGGTCGGGTTCGCCTGCCTCGCCGCCGGCAAGTACGGGGGCCGCGAGCTCAACTTCGGCTCCGACCTCGATCTCTTCTTCGTGTACGGGGCCGCCGGCCAGACCGGCAGATCGGTCGACAACAACGAGTTCTTCAGCGAGCTCTCCCAGGTCTTCATGCAGACCCTGAAGGAGATGTCCTACGAGGTCGACGCGCGCCTGCGCCCCGAGGGAAGGCGGGCGCCGATCGCCATAGACCTGGCCGGGTACCGGCGCTACCTGAAGACCCGCGCCATCGACTGGGAGCGGCTCGCCCTGTCCCGCTCCCGCCCCGTTGCCGGCGATCCCGACCTGTGCGGGAAGGTGCAGCGGGCGATCGGGAACTTCCTCTTCCGCGACCCCGTCGACGGCGACCGCTTCGAGCGCCTCGTCGACATCCACGGCCGCCTCAAGGAATCGGTGCCGCCGGGAAGCGTCGACATCAAGCGGGGACGCGGCGGCATCACCGACATCGAGTTCATCGCCCAGATCCTGCTGGTCACCCACGGGAAAACCACGCCGGGCTTGGGGGTGAGCGGCACCCGCCCGCGGCTGGTGCGGATGCTCGAGAGCGGCCTCATCGGCCGCGAGGACGGGCAGGTCCTGCTTCCGGCCTACGACCGCTTCCGCGAGGTGGAGAAGGGGTTCCGGATGATGGGCAACCGCCCGATCACCGCCCTGCCCGGCGGCGCCGAGCTGGAAAGGCTGGCCCGGACCCTGGGGGCGGCCGACGGTCGGGCGCTGGAGGAAGAGCTGAGGCAGCTGATGAGCGATACCAGGGAGGTGTTCGAGAGGTTCGTCGCCGCGGGGAAGGCGAAGCCGTTCTCGGAGAGGAAGAGGAGCTGAGCCTCAGGTCGTCGGCCTGATCTCCGGGCTGCATTCAAATGACCCCCAGCCAACTGACTGAATTCACGTTAATTCAGTCAGTCAGGGAGTCCGTTTTTCCGAGGATTCCGCCCTTTTCCTTTCCTTCGACCCCGGCCATTCGCCCTGTTTCCCTCTGCGCGAGGGGCCATGTACCATCGACCAGTCGGTCTGGACCATCCTCACTGGTCGAAGTACTTCGCCAGGATCAGCTCCTTTATCTCCTCGATGTCCTTTCCTTCGTGGTGCCACTTGAAGGCGTCACGGCCCTCTTCGTTGCACTGCCGTCAGGTGGGGGGACAGCCCCCCTCGTAACACCAGGACAGGGTCTGTTTGCAGCAGGCGCAGGGCACTTGGCTCACCACCTCGGGGATCTCCTCCAGCAAGGTCCGGTAGAGCGCCAGACCGTCGGGCGGCAGCTCCGGCGGCTGGCTTTGCTCATCCAGGAGGTAGCCGCCGGCGACGAGAAGAACAGCCGCGGCGGCGACCGCGAGGACCACTATCCATTTAGTGCTCACTGTGCCCCTCCTTTTTCTAGTGCTCACTGTGCCCCTCCTTTTTCTGTGGCGAAGCGGGGCCGGCTCCGGCAGGTCGAATCCCGATGATCTCGATTCCGGTCAGGCCCCCGGAAGCCATCAGAACCCCCTCTACGTCGACCTTCTGTCCGAGGTGCGGCAGCACCGCTTCCTTCGGGTCCGCGTGCCCGGAGGGCAGCACGACGAAGAGGTTCCCCGTCCCGTCCTCGAGGAAGGCCATCGGCATTCCGAGGTTGGCGCAGTAGACGGCGCAGCTGGTGTGCTCCTCGCCCTTGGAGTCGTGGCGGAAATAGCAGGCGATGTCGACGATCTCTCCCTGCATGGAGGCGGTATCGGCGACGGCCGCCTCGGCCGCCCCCGCCTTCGGGACGGAGGCCTTGTCCTCGTGCACCGAGCACTGGCTGCCGGCGGCTGCGGCCGGCAGGGCGATGGCCAGTACGGCGGCGAATCGAAAGCGTTTCATGCTTCCACTCCTTCCTTGTGAGTGTGGGTATCTGTTTCCGGTTTCGCGCGGCGGCGCAGTTCCAGGCCGCGCCAGAGCGTGTAAACGGCCGGCAGCACCAGCAGCGCCAGCAGGGTGGCTGTCGCCAGCCCCCCCACCATCGGGGCGACTATCCGCTTCATCACCTGGGACCCGGTTCCCGAGGCCCACATGATCGGCAGCAGGCCGCCGACCGTCGAGCCCACGGTCATGAATATCGGCCTCACCCGTCTCGAGGCCCCCTCGACGACGGCCGCGGCGAGGTCTCCGGCGGTTTCGAGCCGGCCCTCCCTGCGCCTGCTGTCGAGCTCCTGGTCGAGGTAGGTGAGCATGACCACCCCGAGCTCGGCGCTGACCCCGGCCAGCGCGATGAACCCGACGCCGACGGCGATGCTCATGTTGTAGCCGAGCAGGTAGATGAGCCAGATCCCCCCGACGAGGGCGAACGGGAGCGTCAGCATGACCATCAGGCACTCGGCGACGCTGCGGAAATGGAGATACAGGAGCAGGAAGATGACCGCAAGCGTCAGCGGAACGACGAGAGTCAGCCGCTGCCGGGCCCTTTCCATGTATTCGTACTGGCCGCTCCAGATCAGGCTGTACCCCGCCGGCAGGTCGACCTCCTCGCCTACGATCTTCCTGGCGCGCTCGACGTAGCTGCCGACGTCGACGTCGCGGATGTCGACGTAGACCCAGGCGTTGAGGCGGGCGTTCTCGC
>JAPOZF010000367.1 GCA_026706165.1 Gemmatimonadota bacterium | reverse complement strand
TCCCCCACCTCTTCCACGCGGGGTTTCCCTGCGAAGAAGCCGCACCCGCACCAGCCCAGGACGGCGACCCCGGCCAGGGCCGCGCCGGCCGCGGCCCCGGACAGTCCGAATCGCCGGGACCTGGGAGCGAGGTACGTGCGGGGGGGGTTTCCGGGAGAACCGAAAATCATGATTTCCAGCAAGTTGCCGCAGTGCCTGAGAGCATCGGAGCCCGGGCAGGGATCGAGTCAGAGGGAACCCATTCGGGAAGATCGAACACCCGTTGGTCGCTGTCGTGAATATAACATTCAGGCCGCTCAGGCAGGGGGCCAGGGTCCGATCCCCGGGTTCCGGCGGCGAAACCGCAGCTCACACAACAGGAGCGAGTCCTGATCGACCGGGTCTTGCCTCCGGGGACACGCGGGGCCTGCGAGGAAAACGGGCGGGGGCCGGATGGTAACGGGGAACTACCGCTCGAGTTGGCGCAGGACCGGCAGGAAGTACTCTCCTGCCACCCTTTCCCAGCTCATCCGCGAGGCGATCTCGTACCCCCTGCGCAGGTTTTCCGCGAGCCGGCCCTCCGCCCCCTGCAGCAGGTCGGCGAGTTGCCGGACGGCCTGGCGGCTGCGAACCGCCTCTACCCGGCGCCGGGCTTCTGTAGAGCAGCGTTCCCCGCGGCCCGAGAGGTTGCGCCGACGAAGGATCGAACAGCGGTCCCACCAGGATGGAGCGCTCCACCGACTCGCGGTACGCCCGGCTTGTCAGCAGGCCCTGCAGGACAGCGCCGATGCCGCCGACCTTCTCGACCGCCTCGTGGGTTACGTGGGCGATGACCGTCACAGGGGACCCCTCACTTGAGGACCATCATCTTGCGGGCCTGACCAAAATCCCCCGCCTGCAGGCGAAAAAAATACAACCCGCTGGCAACCAGCCCTCCCCCCTGATCCCGCCCGTCCCAGTAAGCGGCGCGGGAGGTGCCCAGGTATGAGCCGGCAGGTTTGCGCCCCAGGTCCAGCGTCCGGATCAGCGCCCCCCGAACATCGTAGATGTGGATGCGCACCCGGGCCGGGCGGTGCAGTCGATAGGGGATCCAGGTTTCCGGGTTGAAGGGATTGGGATAGTTGGCCAGCAAGGCCGTCGGTTCCGGCTGCATGGTGGAAGGCCGGACCGCCGTCGCTTCGTCCGGGGGAGAGACGCGAGTCTGAAGGATTGCCCATGGTCCCAGGAAAGGGATTTCAAAAACAGTCAGCCCGTTTCCGGAAGTAAAATTCACCTTCACCGGATCGGCCCGGGGAGCGAACAGGGTAGCTGATTCGACGCGGTTTGAAAAAGCTTCACTGACGGAGACCGTGAAATCCGAGTAATGGATAATTCCGTTCTCAGCCCGGGAATAGCTGCTGTTGACCAGGTGAAAGACTTTTTCGGTTCCGCTTTTTTCCCGTGGAGTCACTGATACATTGCCGTTTCCCACCGACACCTCGATGGACCTCGGAATCAGCGACCACAGACCGTCCAGGAGAGCGAGGTGAACCGTCTTGTCGGCATACCTGTTGAACAGGTTCTTCTCTTCCCGGTTCAAATACTGGAAATCGTCGGTAATGACGATGGCTTCGAGTCCGGCCAGTTGAGCCTCGTCGACAGGCCGTTCGTACAAATCGTCCCCCACAAAGATGAGCTCGAAGGGAATGTTGTTTTCGACCAGTGCAACTACAGCATTTTCGCTGACAGCCTTTCCATAACGGCTGCCAAGGTGGCTGTAGAGCAACCCGACTTCCGCCATCGTTTCGTAGCCCTCGAACAGCTCCCTGTTGTCACGGACAAAGTCATACATATACAGGAATTCCGCCGGATCCGGATCATAGAACCCTGGATTGGTCCATTGCCGGATCGGAACCAGGAAGATGGTGCCGTTTGCATAGGCCTGTGCGATCCAGGTTCGGGCCAGAGCTTCGGCGCCGCCATCCTGAATATCGAGCCACTGGCGGGGGCCTGCGGTTATCATCGACGGCTTTCCAACGGCATCACCGATCTTGTATCCGAGCACGGTTTCATGCCTGAATTGGAGCGAGGAGACCCGGTAATTCACTCCCTCGGCGACAAAACCGTCGATTTCGGGAATGTAGGTCGTGTGCCGGACCTGGGATGGGTCGCTCGAGGACAGGAACGGCATGCTTTTTCCGGCGTGCGCGTCGGCATGGTCAGCGATAACCTTGTGAGCCTCGTTGATTGCACGGTAATGGTAAACGAGGAAGTCGCCGAAAAGCGGAATCGCCGCCGCCGGACCTTTCCAGGCCTGGTTTTTATAGGAATCGAGGGTCCAGTTCCTGTCCAGGAGGAATTGCCGGTAGCTGAAGGTATCGATATCCTGAATACCCATTTCACTCAGCTCAGCCACGGAGTACCCGGCTTTCATGAACTCGCGGAAGCCGAGGGTGCAATGCCGACAGAAGCAGGCGCCCTGATTGATGTTGTCGGCCGAGTTGCGCTGCAGGTCCACTGAAATGAAATCCGCCCCTGCGTCGACGGCGACCTCCGCCCGCAGGTTCATTCCATCGCGGACCCTGGGGGAATTGGAGCAGAAGCGCTGGTTTCCGTTCCATGGGAAGAACGACGGCGTGATCGTCGACCTCCTCCCCGTAACTTTCGATGTATTCGTTCATCTCCCAGGTCTGGTAATCAAAGGGCAGGCGGGCCATTACTCTCAATCCATCTCCCCGGGCTGCAGCCACCTCTGCCTCGAAGGTCCTGATCTGGTCGACTTCCCCGCTATCGAAGGGAACCGGAATCACCGGAACCTGTGAGTAAGCCTGCCCGTCCGGACCATAAAGTTTTTCCGTTTCACCGTAGGACTTGGTCCAGACGTCCGAATAGTTGAGCAACTGGGCGTTGACAAGGCTCCCCGTTGAAGCCACGAAGAACAGTACCCGCAGATCCAGCCACCTTCCACTCTTCAAACTCAATCCTTCAGGTTGTTGTGTTATTCGAAAAAAGAGCCTCATCAGTAAACGTTGGGCAATCGAAACCATATCTTTCAACCCGCTCACCATTCCCGCGACAAGGCCCTCTCCGTGTCGGGAATGGATGGCTGCCCCGGCAGAATGAACCCTGGCCGGCGGGAGCTTGCCGTGAGATCGAACCATCTCCCGGGCGCTTTCCCCCAAAAGATGGCCGCCCCCTCCGCAGTCCCCCCTGTTGAAAATCATTCATGGGAAAGCAGATAGCCTCCCCCCACCGCGAGCACCTCGAATCGCGGTCCGAGCCGGTCCAGTCCGGGCACCACCTCACCTGGCGGGGATTCTGGGTCGGGAGCTTCCTCAGCTTCTTCCTGGCGGTAGGGGCGCCCTACGGCAACATGATCATCAAGGGGGCTTACCTCGCCCTCGACATAAGCACCCCCGGGGCCATCTTCCTCTTTCTCCTGCTGATCGGGCTGCTCAACCTCCTCTTCAAGCTGGCGTCCGGGGGCAAGTGGATCGCACTCCTCTTCGCCCTGTTCGCCGCGGCGGCCTGGCTCCTCGTCTACTGGCCTCTTACCGGCATCGACCCCCTTTCCCCGGGGCTGATCTTCTCGACTTTCCTGCTGGTCTGCGCCCTGGCGAACCTTCCCGTGACCTGGGCCGGCCGCAGCCTCGCCCTCAACCGCGGGGAGCTGATCATGGTCTACGCCATGCTGGCGATGGTCTCGGCCGTCTGCACCATGGGCCTGATCGAGCAGCTCCTGCCCACCCTCACCGCCATCTTCTACTACGCCTCCCCCGAGAACCAGTGGCGGGAGAAGCTCTTTCCCCTCTTCCCCGAGCGGAACGTCCTCGTCGACGACGGGGCCGGCAACGCCGCTTTCTACGAGGGCCTCTCCGTATCCGGGCAGGAGATTCCCTACGGCGCCTGGGCCGAGCCCCTGGCCTGGTGGGCGGTGTTCCTGCTCGCCCTCTACGTCTGCACGATCTCGATGGCGGTGATCCTGCGGCGCCAGTGGATGGAACGGGAGCGGCTGGCCTACCCCATCGCCCAGGCAGGCCTGGAGATGATCCGGGGGGAGGAGGCCGGGAGCCTGGTCAACAGCTTCTTCAGGCAGCCCTCGGTGCTGATCGGCATGGCCGTCCCCTTCCTCGCCGGCGGCATCAGGGGCCTGTCCCACTACTTTCCCTCGATCTCCCTGCCGGCGCTTTCGGTACCCCTGCCCTTCACGAGCGGCAACGTCAACTACGCCCTCGTCGGGTTCTCCTACCTGATCGACACGAGGATTTCGGCCGGGGTCTGGGTGTTCTTCCTGCTGGCCAGGCTCGAGAAGGCCGCCCTCAGGCTCTGGGGAATCAAGTCGGACCAGGTGCATTTCCACGGGGTGAGCGACTCCCCCCTGGTAGGGTACCAGGGCCTCGGCGCCCTGCTCGTCCTTGTGCTGGCGGGGCTGTGGACCGGGCGCGAGCACCTGAAAGCGGTCTGGCTCAAGGCCCTGGGCCGGGCCCCTGACGTCGACGACAGCGACGAGATCCTCCCGTACCGCGGCGCCGTGGCCGGGACCCTCGGCGGAGCCGCGGTCATGACCGCCTGGCTGGCGGTCATGGGGACGCCGCTCTGGGTCTCCCTGGTCTTCGTCGTCGTGGCCCTGCTGATCTTCACCGGGGTTTCGAGAATCATCGCCGAGGCCGGGCTGGCGACCCTGCGGGCCCCGATTACCGCCCCGGACTTCGTCGTCATGGGCCTGGGGCCGGCCCTCGTCGGCCCCACCGGGGTGTTCAACCTCTCTCTCGCCTACATCTGGGGCTCGGAGGTGCGCGCCTTCGCCATGGCGACCTGCACCAACGCCCTCAAGCTGATCGAGGAGATGGATTCCTCCGCCCGCCGGCTGGTCTCGCGCGCCCTCCTCCTCGCCCTGGTGATCGGAGCCCTGGGCTCCTTCTGGATGACCTTCCACATGGCCTACCGCCACGGCGGCGTCAATCTCGACGGGTGGTTCTTCAAGGCCGGGCCGGGGGTGGCCTACGACCACGCGGCGAGAAACCTCGAGCCGGCGGGAATCTACTGGCCCGGCATGGGCTTTCTCTTCGGCGGCGGCGGCGCCATGGCCCTGCTGATGCTTGCCCGCCAGCGCCTCTCCTGGTGGCCCCTGCATCCTGTCGGCTTTCCGGTGGCGGCGACCAACCTGATGAATGGGGTGGTCACCAGCGTCTTCCTCGCCTGGGCGGCCAAGGTCCTCGTCCTCAGGTTCGGAGGCGCGTCAGGGTACCGCCGCAGCCGCAGCCTCTTCCTCGGGATGATCGCCGGCCAGATGCTCGCCATGGGCTTCTGGCTCGTCGTCGACTACTTCGCCGGCGGGATCGGGAACCGGGTCTTTTGAAGGAACCCTGGAACCGCCCCGGGTCCTCACCAGGGTAACGCCAGGGTCGGCCGCCTGACGAAGCGCCTCATCCCCAGCTCGAGGCCGATGCGGGTGCCGGGAGGCAGGCCGACCTCGACTGTCGACCCGTTCACCGCGGTACCCTGCCTTTCACCGTCGGCGGCGGCTTCGGTGAACTCGTGCTCCCCCATCCCCCCTGCCTGAATCAGCACCCGCCGGTGCTCCCGCCCGAGGTTCACCAGGGTCACATCGGTCCTGTCCGCGGCCATTCCCGACACGAGAGCGGCCACCCCGGGGGGCAGGCCGGAGCGCCCTCGTTTCGCGTCGAAGTGACGGAGACGGGACACCAGCAGGCCCCCGTTGTAGTGGGGCAGCGGCGCCCCGAGGGTGAGCTGCACCAAGCCCTCGCAGGTGACCGGGTTGCGGCGCTGGAAATAGGCGTCCGAGTAATGCGCCGGATCCTCCTCGTCCTGCTCCATGAACTCCAGGCGCGCCCGCACCTGGGAGAGGTTGTGCTCGAGAATCCGCTCGGGATACCCGTCGAAATCCCCGTGCAGCCAGGCCAGCCACCCCCAGTCGTGCCCCCCCTGGTCCTTGGTGTGGTGCCAGGAGTTGAGGGCGAACGGGTCGCCGCTCCTCCTGCGGGTCCGCTCGAACCGCTGCGAATCCCCCGGGCTCATCGACATGCACCAGAGATGGGCGATGTCGGACGGGTACATCGGCATGAACTCGAACCAGCCGTCCCGCTGCAGGGCGGTGCCGTCCTCGTTCCGGATCGGGTACTGCATCCAAGCCCCCGGCTCGAAGGAGACTCTGCCGGGGTCGTCGTACTTGTGGGGCACGTAGAGCTGGTCGTCCCGCTCGATGCCGCGCGCGATCAGTTGGTCGATCTGCGACCTCGGGAAATCCATGTACCCGAGGTCTCCCGTGAGCAGGGCGGCGTTCTGGGCCGCCACCCCGACAGCCTGCCCGACGCTGTGCCAGCCGTGGGGCCAGGCCCAGCCGTAGCTCGCCCCGTACCACTTGCCGTCGATGTGCTCGCCGACCTCTCCGGACAGGCCGACGTTGTCGGGGACAATGCCGCCGTTGGCCGCGGCGCGCTCGATCCATGCCCCGGTGTACTCCAGGACCCACTGGCGGT
>JAPOZF010000598.1:5594-6501 GCA_026706165.1 Gemmatimonadota bacterium | reverse complement strand
CCGCCGGCCCGGATCTCCTCGACTATGGCCAGCAGTTCCTTCTCCAGGCTCGCCGTCGAATTCTTCCTGTCGAGGTGGTCCTGAATCACCGGCAGGGCCTGCTCGCCGACTACCACCAGCGATTCGCGCGCGAGGGCCCTCTCGCGCGGAGTGGTCTCTTCCGCCCGGCCGGGGTTCTCCATCGGAGTGCCGAACATCGTGATCCTCGGCATGCTGTCCCCGAACAGCCCGGTGCCGAGACTGGGATCTCCGAACAGCTCCATGGGACCGCGCAGCGAATCGCGCAGGGCCGCCAGGTCGGTTTCGTCTCCGGTGAAGACTCCCTTGGGAGACCGCCGTTCCTCCCGCAGCATCAGCAGATCGTAGTAGACCAGGGCGTTGACGAGTATTTCGGCGGCCTGGGTTCCTCCGAGCTGCCCCAGCACCGGGATTGCGGCCATCCGCACCTCGACATTGGGGTCGTTCAGCGAGCGGTCGAGCAGCTTCCCGATCGGTTTGACGGCGCTGCGGTCTCCGATCTTCCCGAGGGAGGCCATGGAAGACGTCTTCAGGGTGGTTCGCTGATCGTACTCCGCCAGCACCCCGATCAGGGCCGGGACCGCTGCCGGCTCGCCGATTTCTCCGAGCGCCTCAGCCGCCTTCCGGCGGGTCGCGTAGGGGTAATCAGGGCGAGAAACGATCTCGATCAGCTTGTCGAGCTTCTTCGTGTCACCCGCCTCGTACGCCTTGTGCATGCGGGATACGTTGGTGCAGGAAAGCAGCAGGCAGAAGGCGAGGACGGCGGTGACCGCCGCGGTTGCAGTAGGTACTGGCATCGGGGATATTCCACCCCCCTTTCGGAGCTTTGAATTGATATGACCCAGGCGCATGTTCACAATCGCCAACCCATTCCGGGAGTGAAAGATAT
>JAPOZF010000598.1:0-5584 GCA_026706165.1 Gemmatimonadota bacterium | reverse complement strand
AGATGGTCGCGGTTTCGAGCGGCAAGGGGGGCGTCGGCAAGTCGACGATCGCCGCCAACCTCGCCGTTTCGATGGCCGCCGATGGAGCCGCGGTCGGGCTGATCGACTCCGACATCTACGGCCCCAACGTCCCGGGAATGCTCGGTCTGGAAGGCCGGCCGGCCGTCGATCCCGGGAGCAACCGGATCAGACCCCTCACGGCCCACGGGATCAAGGTCATTTCCATGGGAATGCTGATCGATCCCGGGGTTCCCGTGATCTGGCGCGGCCCGATGCTGGCGAAAATGATGAACCAGTTCCTGTTCCAGGTCGACTGGGGGGATATCGACGTCATGCTGCTCGACCTCCCGCCGGGCACCGGGGACGTGCAGATCACCCTGACCCAGTCCGCCCCGCTCACCGGTGCCGTCATCGTCACCACCCCTTCCGAGATCGCCTTGGAGGACGTGCGCCGCGGGGTAGTGATGTTTCGCCAGACCGACGTTCCCCTGCTAGGACTCATCGAGAACATGTGCGAGTTCGCCTGCGATCGCTGCGGCCACCGCGCCAACCTGTTCGGGGAGGGAGGCGGCAGGAAGCTCGCCGGGACCTTCGGCATCGACCTGTTGGCGCAATTGCCTCTGGATCCCCGGATCGGCCGGTGCGCCGATGAAGGGACACCGTTCGCCGCCGCGTACGGCAGCGACCCTTCAAGCGAGCTGTTCCGGGAGACGGCGCGGTCGCTCAGGAAGCGCCTTGCCGCCCCCCCCGGCGCCGGCTGAGAAACGCCCCTGGTGTCCCGGACTCCACCGGAAACGTCAGACCTCCGCGACTGATCAGCGGGGCCGCATGCCTCAGCGCACGGTGAACTCCGCCCGCGTCTCGGCCTCGTTTCCGCACCGGTCTCGGGCGGCGACCCGCAGCACGTGCCTCCCCGGCTGCAGGTCCGCCCCGGGCCGGTAACGGAGCACGCTCGCTTCCGGATCGTATTCGAAAATCACCCCGGCGCCGTCCAGCTCCATGACGAGGTCGGTTTCCGAGCCGATACCCGAACCGTGGTCGGCGACCCTCGCCGAGACCAGGCCCGGGCTGCGATCCAGCACCGCCCCGCCCCGGGGGGTCAACCCCGAAATCGACGGGGCGGTTTCGTCGGCGAGCACGGCGAACCGCCCGAGGTGCCGCACCCTGGCTCCGATCCGGGTCGATCCCCGGCTCAGCCGGTTTCCCGCGAACCCCCATCCCCCTTTTCTCCCCTGCCTGTACAGGGCGAGCTTGCCGGACGCGCCCCCATCCCCGGGAACACGGAAGGTCACCTCGACATGCCCGTCGAAACTTGCCAGCACCGGTCCGAGGGCATAACCGGGGCCGGTGCTTTCCAGCTCCTTCGTTCCGGTCGCGGCGAACGGGGCGGCCTGGGGATAGACAGGTCCATAGGCGCTGGTCGCCGCAAAGCGGAGGGAAACCGCTCCCCCGGCGAACGCCAGCTCCACCGCTTCCCCCGGAACCGCGGGGCGCAGATTCACCGGGATCTCGAGCCGCGCCGACGGGCGGTGGGCAGGCGCGGCCACCAGCAGCGGAACGGGACCTGCGAAAAGGCCCGGAGCACCCATGAGCCCGGCCGCCGCTTCCCGCAGGGGGCGCAGGTCCGCGGTCAGCTCGAATTGTCGAGGACCCGCCTGCCGCAGGCGCAGCGCCTGCTCGACGCCGGGAACCGGGCCGCGGGAGGCGCCGCTTCTCATTATCTCCAGGGAGACCGCCGGAGCCGCCGACAGGTGCGCGTCGCTGTTCACGGCCACGGTGACGTACTCCCCGTGGGCCTGGACCGGGCCGGCGGTCAGCCGCGCCGAAGCGGACGGCGCCGCGGTCAGGATCACCGAATCCCTGCCGCCGCCGGGATCGCTGGCGGCCAGCTCCCAGACCGCCCCGGGACCACCCTCTTCCAGCGCGAAGGAGTAGGGCCCCCGCCCGACCCGGACCTCCTGCCTCACGACCTGCCGCGCCTTTCCGCCTTCGACCAGGGAGAGCGAAACGGCAACGCGGTCGTCATCGACATCGGCGATCTCCATCTCGGCGAAGACGTGGTTTCCATCCGCGACGATGAGTCGGGGGCTGATGATGGCCGGATCGGCATTGACCAGCAGCCGGCAACGCGCCGCGGCCCTGTTGCCCGCCGCGTCGACCGACTCGATTTCGAGCAGGTGCGGCCCCTTCCCCAGAACCGGCTCCGAACCGCTTTCCCGTTCTCCCCCGCACAGCAGTATCCCGGCAGCTTCCCCCTTCGGGCGGTAGAACGGCAGGCGGTTCCCGGGAAGTCGGAAGAGGTTGAAATAGGTGCGCAGGGCTCCTCCGGAAGGAATGCGGAAGCGATCGAGGCGCATCTGATAGCCGTCTGAGTAGGAGACCGAAGCGTAGCGCGCCGAAAACCGCTCGACCCCGTCGACGAGCAGGCGGTTGCCGAGGGGGGCCAGCTTGTTGGCCGCGGCGTCGGCGCGGTCGTACCCCTCGACCGCGATCCCGATCCTTCCGTGCACCCTCACCGGACCGGGGGCGGAGAATTTCCCCGCTCCGTCCGGGCGCAGTTCCAGCGAAACGGGGTGGGGGCGTCCGTTCACGCGGCTGGCGTGGTCCATCGGCACCAGCGCGATCCGCTGCAGGGTCGGCGCCTTCGTGTCGGTTACGGAGTAGCCGTGGAGCAGCGGATTGACCGGGACGTTGCCGGCGTTGCGGATCTCCAGGTGCAGGTGGGGCGGTCCCGCTCCGCTTTCCCCGCTGCGGGCGATCACCTCCCCGCGCGCGACCGGGAGCTCTCCTTCCTTCAACCAGAGATCGACGGTGTAGCGGCCGGCTTTCTGCTGCGCCGCCCGCACCCTTCGCGCCAGGGCCGGCGAGAACGACTCGAGGTGGGCGTAAACGGCGATGCGGCCGTCGCGAAGCTTCTGATACACCGCGCGGCCGAACCCCCAGGGAGAGGTGCGGACGCGGGTGACGTGTCCCGAGGCGACGGCCCGCACCTCGTACCCGGTCCGGCCCCAGGTTTTCAGATCGATGCCGGCGTGAAACGCGGTCGAGCGGGTTTCGCCGAAGCTCGAGGAGAGAGCCGGATCGAGGTCGAGGGGCCACAGGAGGGCAGGCTCGGCGCCGGCCAACCGGGAACCGGTGGCGAAAAGGACCGCCACAGAGGAGAGGAGACCCCTGGTGAAACCGCCGCGCAGCCGGGATCCCGCCGGCCACCGGGCCAAGGTGCGGAAACCGCTGTCCAACAGGCTCCCTGAAAGAAGCAAGGCCGGGTTACCGGGTTGCCCCGGGGAATACCTCGAGGGCGATGCGCTCGCCGACGACCGACAGGAAATGGAGCGGCTCCTCGGTCCAGGACCCGGTGTTGAGATAGCGGCGGCCCTCCCGCTGCACCTCCATTGCCGCGTGGGTATGGCCGCAGGTGACGGCGCGGTGGCCGCTCGAAGCCGCCCTGCGGATCGCCTTTTCGGCCACGTGATCGTTCAGTACGCCGTAGAGGAACCCCCACTTCTTTGCGAAGCGGGCGACGTGGACATCGGGAAGACCGGCGAAAACCAGGGCGCGGTGAAACAGCCTGAAGAGTCCCTTGAAAAGGCGGTGGCGGGGCATCACCGCGTCGAGGTCGTGGCCGTGTACGACCAGCAGCTGCCGCCCGATCTCCCACTGGTTCTCGAAGCGGATCCCCCCCGGGTCCGGCAGCTGGAAATCGCGGTCGTGATTGCCGCGCACCCAGACCACCGGACGGCTGTGCGACTCGGCGACCAGGCGCCGCAGGACGCTGTCGTGCTCGGCGCAGAGGCGTTGGCCGGGGTTGTCGACAATGTCCCCGTTGAGGATCAGCGCCGCTTCCCCGGGCAGCCCGTCGAGCCAGGCGAGGAACTGGGTGTGACAGAAGTGCCTGTCTCCCAGGTGGAGGTCGCTTACCACGTAGGAAACCGATGCCGTCATCGGTTTGCCGCCTCGGGGAGCAGCTTCGAAATTGGGGTGGCAGAACCTTCCGGCGCGCGATCCGGAAGGTCGTTATCGAGAGGGTCCTGGTGTTGCATGCGGGATGTATCGGCGGCTGAGTCGAATTTCGCCACAGGCCTGGAAAGGCGCAAAGAACCGCCCTCCGGGAAGGTGCGCGCCGCTTTGCTCGAGCACCTCTCCCGCCTCCTGCCCGACCCGGGGGAGCGCGGCGCCTTCCTCGATCACATGAGCTTCCCCGCTCCCCCTTCGGTCCGCGTCAACCCCCTGATGCCGCAGGCGCCGCAACTGCGCAAGGCGTGCGCCGCCATCGGCGGCGGGGTTCCCTGGTCGCCGGACGTCTTCGCCCTCGACCGCAGCGAGGACCGCCTCGGCACGGCTCTCGAGCATCTCCTCGGCGGCTTTTACATACAGGCCAAGGCCGCGACCCTCGCCGTCGCCGTCCTCGACCCGCAACCGGGAGAGCGCGTCCTCGATCTCGCCGCCGCCCCCGGCGGCAAATCGACCCAGATCGCCGCGGCCATGGAGAACGGCGGCCTGCTCGTAGCCAACGAGCCTAACCGCCGCCGTCTGGCCGCCCTGGCCGGGAATCTCGAGCGCTGCGGGGTGCACAACTGCGTCCTGACACAAGCCCCGGGAACCCTGCTTGCCCGCTACTTTCACAACTGCTTCGACCGCGTCCTGCTCGACGTTCCCTGCAGCGGCGACGGGATCCTGCGCAAGGACGAGGGAGTGCTGCGTTACTGGTCCCCCGAAGACGCCGCCAACAAGAGCGGGCAGCAGCTCGGGCTCGCCCGGGCCGCCTTTCACATGCTGCGGCCCGGCGGGACCCTGGTCTACTCCTCCTGCTCGCTGTCCACCGAGGAGAACGAGGAGGTCCTGCTCGCCCTGCTGCGCACCTATCCGGAGCAGGCCGAGGTGGCCCCGGTCGAGCAACCGGACCTCGGCCCCCCGCTCCCCAGGGACGCGGCTTCGGGCTACCCCGACAGTTTTCGCGGCATGGCGCGCGTCTGGCCCCACCGGCAGCACACGGAAGGGGCCTGCGTCGCCCGGGTCCGCAAGCTCGGGGCGACCGCATGGAAGGCGGTCGAGGGGAACACGGGCGTCCTCCAGCCCACGCCTGCATCCACCGCGGACAGGAGCCTGCTCGAGAATCTCGAAGAGCGCTGGGGATTCCGCGCCCCCCTGCCCGGCGACTGCACCCTGACGGCCGCGCCCAGGCAACTGCAGGTGCGGCCCCGGTCCTGGGAGGCCTTCGCGGATCTTCCCTTCTACGTGCGCAGCGGCATGAAGGCCGCCAGCATCCACAAGGGCCATCCCTACCTCACCCACCAGGCGGCGACCCTCTGGGGTAACGGGATGAAGCGCCGCCTGCTGGCCCTGGAGTGGGCGGACGCGCGCGCCCTGTTCGCCGGCCGCGAGATCGGCCTGGGAGGAAGGACAGTGGAACCCGGGGAGGTCCTGCTCAGGCATGGGCCCTGGGCGCTGGGGCGCGGGCTCGTGGGCGCGGCCGGCAGCCTGACCGGGTTCTTGCCCAGGGCGCTGCGGACCGAGGCGCTCACCAAGCTGCGCGACTGGGGGGGCGTCGAGGAGCTGGGGACCTAATGCCCCGGTCCCGGTTGGC
>JAPOZF010000096.1 GCA_026706165.1 Gemmatimonadota bacterium | reverse complement strand
GATCGCTTTGGCAAACGCCAGCAGGAGCAACTCGTCGAGCGACAGCGATTCGGCCGCCTCTTCCGACTCCCACGCGAAATTGTCCATCAGGACGGCGTGGTGGTCGTCGTCATCGCCTATATCCGTAGAAATGACGAAATCGGGAACGTAGAGCGTGTCGGGCAAAACATCAGGGAATTCCCGTTGCCACTCCTTCCCCAGAAGATCACCGTGAAACCGGATGCAGTCGGAACCAATACCGCTGATGCGAACCAAGCCGGCCGAGTCATCCTCGGCATGGTGCATCTGGAGGTGATGCCCACCGACCAGCCAAGCTAGCATCCATCGAGCTGTTTCAGGATTATCCCACTCGCTAAAAAGCTCCGTTACCAACTGGTAGGAAAACTCCTCAGCGGCCTTGACATATCCGGCGATTATCAATGCGCTGAGTCCTTCATGCCGAAGCGGTTGTCTCCGATTCCATGGAATCTTGGGGAACTCTTCTCGCGGAGGAAGAAGCTTGCCCTGGAAAATACTGTTCGCCTTGCCGAGGTCGTGAAGGACCGCTCCGGCAAGGACTAGCCTCCGCAGATCGACTCTTGCAAATCCGGAAGGCAGGAATTCTTCAACCTCGTCGAGTATCACACCGGCAGCCGCCAAGACAGCCTTCGAGTGATCCAGAAGGGATGTCGGGGCGACTATTTCCCCATTTTCTTCGCGTTGGGATTTGGCCAGCAACATGCGATTAATACTCAAAAACGCCTTTCGGCATCACTGGGGAAGGGGTCAGGCAACAACACAACCACCCATGTAACGAACACGTGCAAAACGCCTTTCGGCATCAATTCCCGCTTTCGAGGAGACCTGCAACCACTTGTAGAACAGTTGGCGGAGTATTGTCCTGTGTGACTCTACCATCTGCTTTGCTCTGTGGAGGTCGTTGACAGAGCTCCAGGATGATTTGCTCCTGTTGCTCTTCAAAACAGATCCGCCTTTTTGAACGGATGATTCTGACTTCATCGAAAGATGTGCTCATCTGTTCTCCCTTTCGTGGAAAAATTTCTATGCCGAATTTCTAAACTACCTAGGAAACCTACACCATTTCTGAATAAAGGGCAAGGAATGCCCAGATCATCTTCAATGGCCAGATGCCCCCACCGGCACAAAAACTCCACAGCCCATCCGCCGCCTTCCGCCTAAGCCACACTCCTGCAACAGGATAGATTCCCTATCGGTAAGTTCCGTCGCCAGCACTGAGTAGCCGACGATGCGCTTGTTTTTGACGCGGAAAATGCGGCGGCTCGGATCGCGGCCATCACTTCCCCTGGCATCTTTTGGCACGCGGAAGACTTTGCCCTGGATACCGAGGGCAGCGGTCTGACGGGTGATTTCGGCATCGAAGCGGGCCGGATCGTCGCCGTTCTTGGTGGTGGCAATCCGGCAGTGCAAGGTAGCTGCCGGAATCAGTGCCCTCGTCTCGCTGACACCGACACGCAGCCTGCACCCGTCCAGGTCGAGGCTCTTTCCGGCCAGCTTCAGGGCGCGAGGCAACAGATCGGATGGCATGCGCAGGCCAATACGGGCGTTGGGGCCAATCAGTATCCTGCCGTTCCCCAGACGCTCCCCGCGCAGGGTGTGAAGGCCGATGTGGGGATTGCCGTGCATCCACTGGTCCTCTTCGGTTTCCAGAATGCGGGAAAGCGCGGCGTACAGGGCGTAGCCGTGGTCTGAGGGAACTTCCGTACCAATGGCGCGAAACAGGATGTCCAGTATCGGGTTCAAGGTTGGGGATCCCTTGTAGTGAAGGTTGGAAATCGATGCGTTTTGCGGTCAGTTCGCGCAGGAGCCGGTCGGTTTCCCCGTCCGTGCCGACCGATATTCTCAGGCAGTCCCGGAGCCCTTCCGCATTTACTGCACCCCCAGCCGGGCTAGTTGGTTCCGCACCCCTTCAACAGAACCGCCGGCAGCCGCTTCAACTCCTCATTGCGCGGATCAACCTCGAATCCGCCCGATTCCAATGCCGTAACGCCGAGCAGCGGCTCGGCGCCATCGTCCCCATACACGATGGTCCCACCGACGACTTCTCCCTCGAACTCGATCTCGGCGATGGTTATGTCCAAGGAGACGGGTTTTCCGTCCGCAAGTACGTACTCCCGGCGGCCCCTCGGTTTGAGTCCGATTTCTTCGAGGTGCGACCTCGGCACGAGCGAGTCAAATGCGCCGGTATCGACCAGGAATTTGCCAGTCCAACTTCGTTGCGGGTTCGCGGGATTGCGGATCGTTACGTCAACGTAGGTCGCGCCCATGGGAGTTTTCTCCTGAGTGGCCTGATGAATATGGTGCCTTTCCGTGCACTTGCACAAGAGGGTAGCCACTACTGCGGCTGGTTCCGGACCGAGTGCCCAAGTGCTCCAACTCAACCCCGGATTCCGGGTCCTGTTTCTTGGGAGGAGAGGTACTGAGCGAGACCGGCCTGCACCTGAAGCGGGCGCTGTCCCGCGGTCACCGTCGTCGCGGCCTACATCGAGGACCGGCTGGTGGAAGCGACCCTCCGTCATCGAGTCGATGACCTGACCGGATTTTCCTGAAGAGGAGATCCCGGCTCGAGTTAGAGAAGGGGATTCTTCCAGCGAATGCCCGGGAAGCGGGCAAAGTCCGTATCCGCGGTGTGGACGCGCGCACGGCACCTCCTGGCGACCGCGGCGATCTGAGCATCGGTGGTCAGGTTGCCGCCTGAACCGGCTTCGTTCAGCCACGCCAGGGCTTGGTCGACATCGGCGCGCGTTACCGCCAAGAGTTCCGTGGAGGGCGAATCCAGCCACCCCTTGACGTGGTTGGCCGCTTCCGAAATGGAAAGAGGTGTCTCGAACACCTTGGGGCTGGTTCCGATTCGTATGAAGGCGAACAGGACCACGGCCACGAGCCCGACCGGCTCCGACCCGGAAAGGCAGGTGCTCCACCACGATTTGGCGCGAAGGTGAAACGCGCTCTCCTCGTCGTAGGCGTACAGCAGCAGGTTTGCGTCGGGAATGATCATCCCCGGCGTTCCTGCAGCAGCGCGGTCTTGCGGAGGAACTCGGCGATTTCCAGATCGTCGTCCAGCTCGCGCAGACGGGCAGGATCCAGTCCGGTTCGCAGGCGAAGCGGACGCGACTCCACCACGAACTGCCGGGCCGCCGATTCCGGTCCTGCCGGACCCAGACCCCGGCGCAGGGCATCGTTCAGGGTCTCCTTGAACCCCTTGCCCTGCCTGCGCATCGCCTCCCTCAGGCGCTGCTCGACATCTGCATCCAGTGTGACTGTAGTTCTCATTTTTGCAATATTAGCATCATTTTATATTGCTGTCAAATCATCAGATTAGACAAGGGAATCTGGTTCAACCGAGTGGAAATCACCTCCCTGCGCTGGCGCTATCCGAGGAACCCAGTAAAAAATCGCTACCTGCAGGAAGCCAGAATCTCTCCGCTCAGCACCGTCGGGCACCAGAACTTCTCGATGTACTCGACCACAAGCCGCGTGCCCTCGTCGTGGCTGACGTAGGGGGGCATCGCCGGGTCGTACATCGCGTCGGTCAGGTCGCGGACCAGGACGACGTTCTTCCCCCAGCGCACCATCTGCTTGATCGCGAAGCTGCGGTTGAGGACGCACATGTTGGTGTGCACCCCCACGATCAGCAGGTTGCCGATCCCGCGGTGGTGCATGCAGCTGAACACCTGCCTGCCGTCGTCGCTCACGAGGTCGGCGCCGTCGTCGATGTCGATGCCGGGGTGCTGCCGCGTCCAGGCGGTGCCGTCCCGGTCGGGGTCGTGGTAGCGCCGGTCGATCTCCTTCGTGTCCGAGCCCCCGTCGCTGGAGTCGACCGGCTGCGGCTGATCCACCCGCTCGAGGTCGGGGGGCGGGGCGACCGGCTCCGTGTCGAGGACGCGCTGCCGGGCAGGGGTTCCTGCGTAGAACTCCATGGTGCTCGAAGGGGCGTGCACGATCTGCACCCCGGAAGCGCGCGCCGCCGCGGCCACCTCGTTCATGCGCGGCACCATGGCGTCGACCCGTTCGGAGGCGCCGCGGCTCCAGTGCTTGTTCCAGACGTCGCACAGCAGCAGCGCGGTCTCCGCGCAGTCGTACTCGACCTCGGTTGCGACCACCTCCCAGCGGGCGCGGCCCCCGTCCTGCCCGAGCCGCTGCTGCCGCAGATTCAGGCGAAGCTTGCTCATTTCAGGCCTCCTCCAGCAGCCGCGGGCGCGGTGACCGGCACCGGTTCCCCCGCCCTGCAGACCTCCGGGAAATGGGGGCCCGCCGCGCTCATCCGCCCGCCGTCGGCCACCTCTACGAACTGCTTCATCAGGTGCTGCCCGCTCGCGTCGAAGACCGCGTCCCCGGTCATGTAGTGGATGGCAATGGCCCGCCGCGGCCGCGGCGACCGGTTGAACGGCGACCCGTGCCAGTTGAGGCTGTGGTGGAAGGAGACCTCCCCGCGCATGACCGGCAGCGGCCTCGGCCTGACCTCGGAGACCTCCGCCCCGGCCGGCGGCGTGAACCCCTCGAGATCGCCGAACTCGCCGAGCTGAGTCAGCCCGTGCTGGGTGCGCAGGAAATCGATCTGGTTCCCCCAGCGGAAGCTTCCCGGGACCATCCACATGCAGCCGTTCTCCTCGTCGGCGTCGTCGAGCGGCACCCAGGCCGACACCGGGGTCATCGGTTTGATGATCGGCCACAGCGGCGCATCCTGGTGCCACTTGGTCGAGCCGCCGCTCGAGGCCGGCTTGTACTGGATCTGGTCGTGCCACACCATCAGGTCGGGATGGCCGGTCAGCTGGCTCACCCCCTTGACCAGGAACGGGTGGGACAGCAGCCGCCGGAAAGCGTCGGAGGCTTCCCAGATGTTGACGATCTGCCACACCGGATGCTCGCTGACCCCCCCGGACCTGTCCCCCATGTCGCGGAAGGAGACCGGCTGCGGCTCGCCCGGAGCGAACCCGTCCGGGCCGATGTCGAGAACGCGGTCGAGCTCGGCCCCGAGCTCGTCGACCTCCCGGAGCGACAGCGCCTTCCCGGCGTTGATGAAACCGTTGCGCTCGAACTCCTGCACCTGCTGCCCGCTCAGCACGTTCTTCCTCCTCGGCCGAGGTTCGTTTTGAAGGTTGCGATTTCCAGGAAAGCTCCTTGCCCATGCCTCTCAGGGCGCCTGTTGCCGGATCCCCCGGGCCCCGCTTCGATAATTGTCCGTCGCCCAGAGAGAGGCCGCAATGCCCCGGGGGCCGGCAGCTCCGGGTTTCCCGGTGAAGCGACCTCCGGCCGCCCGGAGTGCAAACGGTGAGGAGGCAACGGTCCCCCGCCGGTCAGTCGGTCCTCCCCGACTGCCGGCTGCTGCCCCCTTCCTCGACTTCCCTGGAAGGGGCCCCATCCCGGGCAGTCGAGGCCGCCCCCCCACCAGCGGAAAAAGCCCCGCTTTGCCCACCATCCTTTTCCGGCTCCTCGACTCCACTCGTGCGCAGGCGGACCTCGTCGCCGCGGCATCACCCTCCCTCCTGCTTCCCCGCGCCCATCGCAGGCCGGCCGATGCAGCGCTGGTACAGGTCGAACGCCTGCTCCTGGGTGCCTCTCAGTTTCCCCTCAAGTTCCTCGAAGCCCTCGCACTCCAGGGCGGCCGCCAGCTTTGCGCGCAGCGGTTCGGGGGCCTCACGCACCGGGGATTCCTCGTTCCACGTCAGCCTGAGCAGGGCCTGGAGGGTGCGCTGCATGCGCACCGCGGCGGCGAGGAAGCGCGCCTCCCCCTCCGGCAGGAGGCCGGCTGCGGCCAGGGCCTCGAAACAGGCCGCGGTCCCGCCGGCCAGCACCCCGGGGTGCCCGTGCGCGTGCAGCAGCTGGAGGTACTGGGCGATGAACTCGAGGTCGACGAGCCCGCCGCGCGCGTACTTCAGGTCGAACGGGTCGCCCGGCGGGTACTCGGCGGCGACCCGCTCGCGCATCCGCGCCACGTCCTCGAGCAGCCGTTCCGGGTCCCGGGGGCGGACGAGGATGCCCCTGATCTCCCCGGCGACCGCTGCGGCCGTGGCCGCGTCGCCGCAGACCACGCGGGACCTCGTCAGGGACATCTGCTCCCACGTCCAGGCCGCGGAGGCGTGGTATTCCCGGAACGCCCCGAGGGTCGTCACCAAGGGGCCGCTGTCGCCGGAGGGCCGCAGGCGCATGTCGACCTCGTAGAGCCTGCCGGAGGCCGAGCGGCTGCGCAGCGCGGCAATCAGGCGCTGGGCGGCGCGCCCGTAGAAGCGGCCCGCTTCGATCGCTGCGGGACCCGTCGTCTGCTCCCGGTCGTCCGGCACGTCCGCCACGAAGAGAAGGTCCAGGTCGGACTCGAAGGTCATTTCCCCGGCCCCGAGCTTGCCCATGGCCACCACCGCGCATCCCCCGCCCGGCACCCGGCCGTGATGGTCCCGCAACCCGGCGAGCACGTCGCCGAACAGCACCTCGACGACGGCGTCGGCTACGTGAGAGAGGGAGGCGGAGGCTTCGTCGACCGTAACGAGATTCTGCAGCGACTGGACCCCCACCTGGAA
>JAPOZF010000529.1 GCA_026706165.1 Gemmatimonadota bacterium | reverse complement strand
GGGGCTCATGGCCCAGTGCGTCGACCGCATCGGGGTCATGTACGCCGGCCGGCTCGTCGAAGAAGGGGGCGTCGACGAGGTGCTGAAGTCTCCGCTCCACCCCTACACCCAGCTGCTGGTGGCAAGCCTCCCCTCCGTCGAGCAGAGAGGGGTGTTCCGCGGCATCCCCGGACTGCCCCCCTCCCTCACCGACCCGCCCGGCGGGTGCCTGTTCCACCCGCGCTGCCCCGAAGCGATGGAGCGCTGCGCTGCCGAGGCCCCCCGCCTGGAGGCGCCGGAACCGCCCCGGCAGGGCCGTCGCGTCGCCTGCCTCCTCCACGCTCCGGCTTCCCCGTGAACGCCGTGACGCCATTGCTGGAGGTTCGCAGCGCCTCCCGGGTTTTCGGGGGCGGCGGCCTGCTGCGCCCCGGCCGCGAGGTGACCGCGGTGCGGGAGGCGGACCTGGTCCTGCCCGGAGACCGCCCGGCGGCGGTCGCCGTGGCCGGGGAGAGCGGCAGCGGCAAGACCACCCTGGCGCGGCTCATGCTCGGCATGCTGGCTCCCAGCAGCGGCGAGGTGCGCTACCGGGGATTGGAGCTGCGGCAGATGACCCGCGGGCAGCAGAGGAGGTTCCGCCGCGAGGTCCAGGGGGTCTTCCAGGATCCCTTCGAGGTCTTCAACCCCTTCTACAAGGTCGACCACGCCCTGGCGGTCCCGGTGGGCAGGTTCTATCCCGAGCTGACGGGGCAGCAGCGCCGCGAGCGCATCGAGGAGGGGCTGCGGAGCACGGGGCTGCGTCCGGAGGAGACTCTCGGACGGTATCCCCACCAGCTCAGCGGCGGCCAGCGGCAGCGGGTCATGGTGGCGCGGGCCCTGCTCCTCGACCCGCGCGTGGTCATCGCCGACGAGCCGGTGTCGATGGTCGACGCGTCGCTGCGCGCCACGATCCTCGAAAGTCTGTACCGGAGCCACCGCGAGCGCGGCATCAGCATCGTCTACATCACCCACGACCTCACCACCGCCTTCCAGCTGTGCCGCACGATCCTGGTGATGTACTCCGGCTCCGTCGTCGAGGTGGGGGAGATGGAGCTGGTGATGAAGGAACCGAAGCACCCCTACACCCGGCTGCTGGTCGGCTCGATCCCCCATGCCGACCCGGGGCGCCGGTGGGGAGAGGCCGCCGCCGGTCCCGGAGCGGGTCAGGGGGAAGCCGGATCGGAAGAATCTCCGGAAAGGGGTGCTGAGGCGGTCGAAGCGGACGCGGCCCCGGAGGGAGAAAGCGGGCAGGGCTGCGTGTTCGCATCCCGCTGTCCCTCGGTGACCGCGGTCTGCCGGCGGAGCCGCCCGCCGCTGCTCGAAACCGACCCGACCCGGGGGGCGGCCTGCTTCCTGTACGAAGGGGCCCGGCCGCTGGACGGCGAACGGGCGGCGGCGATGACCCACGGGGAGGAATAGGATGGCGGCGCGCGGACCGGGATTGGCCGGAAGCTGCATACCGCTGGCAACCGCCGTCCTCTTCCTGTCGGCCTGCGGCGGGCCCGCGGATTCTCCCCCGCTGCGGGAGGTGCCCCGCGAACGCACCCTCGTGGTGATGAACGGCGGCCCCCACCAGTACAGCCTCTACGACAACCACAACCCCTACCTCCCGGGCTCGGACCAGGGCTTCCACTTCGGAACCCTTCCGGCGGTTTTCGAGCCGCTGATCATGTTCAACGTGCTCACCGGGGAGCACGAGAACTGGCTGGCCGAAAGCTGGGAGTACGACGAGGACTACAAGGCCATCGCCCTGCGCTTGCGCGAGGGGATCCGCTGGAGCGACGGCCGCCCCCTGACCGCCGCCGACGTCGCCTTCACCATGCGCATGCTCCTCGACAACGCCGACTCGATGGTGCACCACGCCGACCTGGCCGAATTCCTCGAGGAAGCGCAGGTCCTCGACGAGCTCACCGTGCGGCTCCTCCTCACCAGGACGGCACCGGGCTTCTGGGCCAGCACTCTGAGCACCAACCACGGCATCCACGTGCTGCCGGCGCACATCTGGCGGGACCAGGATCCCCTCGAGTTCTCCAACTACGACATCGCCAGGGGCTGGCCGGTCGGCACCGGGCCCTTCCGGCTGGTCTACGCCTCGACCCACCAGAAGATCTACGACCGCCGCGACGACTGGTGGGGGGCTGAGACCGGGTTCAGGCCCCTTCCCGAGGTCGAGCGGGTCATGTTCGTGCCCTCGCAGGAGGAGAGCCAGGCGGCGCAGATGCTGCTGACCGACCAGGTCGACATGGGGCAGATCATGCAGGTGTCGACCTTGCGCGCCGTCATGGAGCGCAACCCGAAGGTGATCACCTATTCCGGGAGAAGCCCGCCGTACGGGTACATGGACTGGTGTCCGGTCGAGCTCGGCCTCAACTGCTCGGAACCCCCCTTCGACGATCCCGACATCCGCTGGGCCCTGTCCCTGGCCATCGACCGCGAGCGGCTCGTCGACCTGGCCGAGTCCGGCGCCGGCATGGTGACCGTGCACCCGTTCACGCCGTACAAATGGCTCGAACCCCTCGATCGGTCGCTGCGGGAGATGTTCGCCCGCTACGGCTGCGACACCCGGGCCCACCCGGAGCGCGTCGCCCAGATCATGGAGGGCAAGGGGTACCGCAGGGATGAGGAGGGTTTCTGGATTGACGCGGAAGGGGAGCGGATGGCCCTGAACATCTACATCCACCACGTGCTGAAACCCTACGGCCCGCCCCTCGTCCAGCAGCTGCGCGACGCCGGCTTCGACGCCACCTTCGACACCTCTCCCGGCCTGGGATCGCTGACGCAGACAGGGGAGCTGCCGATCGCCCTCGGGTGCCGGGGCCCGAGCGGGGTGCGCGGCATGGACCCCTACTTCATGCTCTCGATCTACACCTCGAGGTATTTCCGGCCGACGGGAAAGCCTGCGCCGCTGTGGTGGGCGACCTCGCGCTGGCGCAACGAGGAGTACGACCGCATCGTCGAGCGGGTGCAGCCGCTTCACGTCGACGACGCGGAGCTGATGCCCCTGGTCCGCGAAGCCATGGAGATCTGGGTGCGGGAGATGCCGGACATCTACCTTTCCCTGCTGATCATCCGCTATCCCATGAACACCAGCAGATGGGTCGGCTGGCCGACCGAGGATTCCCCCTACGGCTTTCCCCACTCCTGGCAGTGGGAGTTCCTCAAGACCCTTTTGCGGCTGCGGCCGGCGGATTCCCCGGAAGCGGCCGGATGAAACCGGAAGCGCACTGCATTTCAGACCACGAAGAACGGAGCTCGCGATGATCAAGCTGGGATTCGTAGCAGGAACCGCCTACCCCCACGCCGTCTGGTTCGCCGGCATGTTCAACGGCGTCAACGGCAAGCACAAGCACCTCAACGAGTGGATCGTCGAGCCGGCCATGGCGCAGATCGACGGGGCCCGGGTGGTCCGGGTTTTCGACGAGGACCGCCAGGCCGCGGAGAACATGGCGAAGTTCGCCGACGTGCCCGAGGTGGCCGGCTCCCTCGAGGAGATGTTCGAGGGCCTCGACGCCGTCTTCATCGGCGACGACCTCACCATGACCCACCACCAGTACGCGCCCCCTTTTCTCGACCGCGGCATTCCGACCTTCCTCGACAAGCCGTTCGGCGACACCGTCGCCACGGCCAGGGCCCTGGTCGACCGGGCGAAGGTCCGCAACTGTCTGTTCATGAGCACGTCCGCCCTCGTGTACGCCAGGGAGTTCGTGCCGATCTACAGCCGCGAGAAGGACGTCGGGGAGATCGCCATGGTCAGCACCATGGGGCCGGCGGACCTGATGTGGGAGCGGCCCTTCGTCTTCTACGGCATGCACGCGGTGACCCTCGGCCACTACATCATCGACGACCGCCCGGTCGAGGTGGTCGACGTCGGGCAGAGGGGCCGCACCGTCGTCCGCGTCAGGTACCTGAACGGCGCCCACCTGACGGTGATGTGCCCCCACGGCGTGCCCGTCCACTACCACGCCCTCGTCCAGGGCACCAGAGGTTCCACCTACGCCGAGGGGGACGACTACGCGTACTTCTACGCCGCCATGCTGAAGGACTTCCTCGCCATGGTAGAGAAGAAAGAGCAGACGTTCGACCTGCTGAAGGCCCTGGAAGTGCTGCAGATCTGCTGCGCCCAGGAGGAGTCAGTGCGCACCGGGAAGGCGGTGCGGCTGGGTTGAGGAGGCCGTTCCCCCCTCGATGACGGTCACCACCTGGCCGGCGGCGACGTCGCGAAGGGTGTCGGCGCTCCCGCTCGGCCAGTGCACGACGAGCTGGTCGACCGCCGCGGCGGCCCCCAGTCCGAAGTGGGCGGCCAGCTCGCTCTGGGTCAGGTAGCTGGAGCCGGCCCTGATCTCCCGCACCTGCCGGCGCCGGCCGGTGCGGATCTCGACGCGGGCCCCGATGCCGTCGCGGTTGCTGGGGCCGCCGACGGTTCTCACCCGCAGCCAGCCTCCGGCGGCCGAGTCGTTGCGCAGCAGCGCCGCCTCCTCCCCGAGGTTCACGACCAGCAGGTCGAGGTCGCCGTCGCCGTCGTAATCCCCGCGGGCGCTGCCGCGTCCCACCCGGGCCCGCTGCAGGGCGGGTCCGGCCCGGTCCGAGACGTCGACGAACGCGGTCGCCCCGTACTTCCCCGGTCCGGCGTTGCGGAGCAGCAGGTCGCGCTGGCGGTAGGTCGTCGACTGGTCGATCAGCTCGGCGTTGTCGAGCACGTGGCCGTTGGCGACGAACAGGTCGAGGCGGCCGTCGAGGTCGACGTCGAGGAAGTTCACCCCGAAGCCGAGCAGGGGCAGCGACACCTCTCCGCTGCCCGAGGCGAAGCTCTCGTCGCGGAAGAAGCCGGTTCCCTCGTTGCGCAGCAGGGAGTTGGGCTCGCGCTGGAAGTTGGTCACCGCGAGGTCGGGCCTGCCGTCGTTGTCGTAGTCCCCCCAGTCGATCCCCATGCCGGCCTCGGCGCGCCCGGTCTGCCCGTACGCGGCGCCGGCCAGCACCCCGACCTCGGCGAACCGACCCTGTTCGTTGTGGAACAGGAAGTTGCGGACGTTGTCGTTGGCGACGTAGAGGTCGGGCCAGCCGTCGAGGTCGTAGTCGGCGAAGGCGGCCCCCAGCCCCTTGCCCCCGGGCTGCAGCACCCCCGCGGTTTCGGTGACGTCGGCGAACCTGCCGCCGGCCTCGTTGCGGTAGAGGACGTCGGGCTGCGCCGGGTAGAAGGCCGGATGCGGATAGCCGGAAACTTCTCCCTTGTACTCACCGGCAACCGCGACGTAGGGGGTGGCCTCCTCCACCGGGTTTTGCGGGTCGTAGTCGACGTAGTTGGCGACGTAGAGATCGACGAGGCCGTCCCGGTCGAAGTCCCCGAAAGCGCAGCCGGCGCTCCAGCGGCCGCCGCCGACCCCGGCCGCTTCGGTGACCCGGGAGAAGCGGTCGCCGCCGGCGTTCTCGAAAAGCGCGTTGGCCCCGTAGTTGGTGACGTACAGGTCCGGGTCGCCGTCGTTGTCGACGTCGGCGGCGCAGCAGCCCATGCCGACGCCGCGGTCGTCGACCCCGAGCCGCGCCCCGGTTTCCTCGAAGAAGCCGCTCTCCGTCTGCCGGAAGAAGGCGTTGGCAGGCGCCGCCCTGCCGTCGCTCCCGCCCTCCCGGGGAGCGACCGGGGCCCCCTGCACGAGGTAGACGTCGAGCCGGCCGTCGCCGTCGGCGTCGAGGAAGGCCCCGCCCCCCTCGGCGGTCTCGGGGAAGTGCCGCTCGGGGGTGGCGGCGTTGTCGTGGCGGAAGCGGAGCCCGACCTCGGCGGCGACGTCGGTGAAACGGATCTCGCGCACCGGTTCTGCGGCGGCCGGGGCGGCGGTCAGCAGGGCCGCGGCCCCCGCGACGGCTCCGGCAAAGGCGCCTTTTCGGGCGTGAGGGCCAGCGGTCCGGAGCATTCCCGGCCCCTTCATGGCCTTTCTCCCAGCTCTTCCAGGGCGGCGCGCGCCATGTCGGCGCCTTCCGGGTCTCCCCGCCAGTCGCGCAGGAAGAGGCGGTAGGAGGCGGCCGCGGCCCCCAGGGAATCGAGCTCGACGTAGAGGTTGCCGAGGGCGAGGCGGGCGCGCGTGTACGAGGAGTCGGCGGCCAGCGCCCCGAGATAGTGGCGCCGGGCGGCCGGCAGGTCGCCGGTGAGCTGGCTGACGTTCCCGAGGTTGAAGCGGCCTTCGGCGAACCCGGCGTCCGCCTCGACGGCGCGGGTGTAGGCAGCCTGTGAGGCCGCCAGGTCCCCCGAAACCGCGTGCACGTACCCGAGAAGGTTCCAGGCCCCGGCGAGCCCTGGATCCAGGTCGACGGCGCGCTCGAGGGCGCCGCGCGCTTCCGCAGGGCGTTTCTCCGCGAGGTGGATGGACCCCAGGGTGTGGTACAGCTTCGAAGTCTCCGCCGCGCCCGGGTGCGCGGCCAGGCCGCGCTCGCACAGGGCCATGGCCCGGCCCCTGTCCCCGGTGCGCAGGTAGAGGCTGCTCAGCCGGATCAGGGTCTCCAGGTGGCCGGGAGCCAGGGCGAGGACGGCGTGCAGCTGCGTCCGGGCGCGCG
>JAPOZF010000198.1 GCA_026706165.1 Gemmatimonadota bacterium | reverse complement strand
GCCATTGCGGTCAACACCATGACAAGGGAAAGGGATCGAAGCACCATGGCACCTTTGATCTGAAATGCAGGGTCCAACCTCTGCACGGCCAGTATCCTAGTCAGGATGCCTACGGCAAGTCAAACTCATTTTTGCATTCAGCCACCCTGACCATCAGGCCGCCCCATACCCGACACCATCAGCGTGCTTCTCATCGAAAGGGTTCAATGCCTGACCTGCGCTTGAATGCGGAAAATTGAAGAAAGGCAGCAATGACAGGAAGGGACAGGAATAAAGTACCGGGGGACAAAATCTGGCCGCTTTGTTCGAGATATTTCACTGTCCTGGAAATGGCCCCGCATGTCCGGCGAGGGTAACGCGTTTGGCCAATCCGGAGCTGAAGACTCTTTAACAGCCCGCCCCAGATGGGTAAGCTTGCACTAAAAAATCCCGGGTGCCCGAAGACTGAATCTCAGTACCATTCCGGCTTAACCTGAAGGGACGAATCGACGAAGGTTCCCGGGAGACGCCTCAAGCCACAAGCTCGTCCTGCACCACGCGCCCGAGCAGGAAGCGCATGGCGTCCGGGTACCACCAGTAGCGGACGCCGTCGTGCTCGAAGAAGGTTCCGTAGAGCGCCAGCGACCCGGCATGAGGCCGCTCGGGGCCGCCGTTGTCGTAGAAGAAACCGGGTTCCGTGAAGGCCAGGGGCTGTCCGCCGGGATTGTCGATCTCGCTGCCGACGCTGGCGTAAACCGGCCGCCGCGCCTTCCAGTCGAGCGGACCGCTGCAGCCGTTGGCGGTGCCGTCGTTGTTGTGGAACAGCAGCAGGAAGCGGCCGTCCCCCATCCGGTGGAAGCCGACCGGGGCGTTCGGATGCGGCACCGGCCTGCCCCCTGGCTGGAAGCAGAGGGGCTGCGGCTCGCTCCAGGATTCGGCGAGATCCGCCGACAGGGAGTAATGGACCGAGCCGGTCACAGTGCGCAGCGGGCAGACGAGACGGCCGTCGGACAGGAGTTGCACCGCCGGCTCCATGGCGGCGCTGACCTCCGGGTCGGAAGGGGACGGTATGCGGATGCCGCGGTCCCCCCGGGGCAGGGTGGTGATCGACAGCCGCGAGGGATCCGCTTCCTCGAGGATGTTGTCGAAGCGCAGGAACCAGCCCTCGTGGTGCTGGTCGGCGAACCCTTCCCGGAAGCGATGCTCGCGGCTCGCCCAGCGGGTGATGGGGAGGATCAGGCCGCTGCCGGCGGCGATGGGATGCTGCCAGCCCGCCGTAACCCAGTTGCCCGGGACCGAGGAGTCGCTGTGGTCGACGGCCCCGCGCCCGATCGGTGCTTGGAAGCGCTCCCCCCAGGTGCGGCCGCCGTCCCCGGAGCAGCGCCAGGCCAGCACCCCGGTCATGGCGCGGTCGTAGTCGACGACGCCGGTGTTCTTGTGGTAGAGACAGTAGACCCTGCCGCCGGGAACCGGCACGAGCATCGACCAGCTGGCGATGTTTTCGGTGCCCGGCTCGGGCCCGTCGATCACCTCGGGGGCGCTCCAGGTGCGGCCGCGGTCGCGGGAGCGCGCCACCACCACGCGCTGGTCCGGGCCGTGGGGCTCGCTCGCCTGGGTCCAGGTCGCCAGGAAGACCCCGTCCGGCAGGGGGGTGACGACGAGGTGCATGTTGTTCCGCTCGACGCCGGACTCCCCCTCAGGGGGAACGAACAGGGTGAAATCCGGCCGGCTGCGCCCGGCCTCTGCTTGCAGGCTCATGACGGGCTTCCCGGCTTACCTTTGCTGATCATGGGGAATAAACTTTCGCGACGGGTATTCGGGCTCGCACTGCTGGCGTGGGGGTGTGACGAGGGGCGCTCCCCGGTTGCCAGCCCGGAGTATGGGGCCGGCCGGGTGGTCGCTTCGATCCCGCTGGAGTTCTCCGAGGGGATCATGACCCCGGACAGCGGGACCCTCTACGTGATGAACTGTTACGGCCACTTCGTTTCGGTCGTGGACGGGCGCTCGCACGAGGTCGTCGAAACCATCGACCTGGGGGAGACAGGGACCACGGGTACCGGGTTCCTCGACTGCGACCTGGCGATTACGCCCGACGGCCGCTCGCTCTACGTCAACCAGAACCAGACCGACGAGATAATCGCCATAAGCACCTCCGGCAACCAGGTATCGAGGGTGATTCCGGTGGGCCGCGGACCGGGCTGGATCTCGATCTCGCCGGACGGCAGGTTCGCCTACGTCGCCAACATCGGCGGCAGCGGCGGCAACGCCGAGGACATATCGGTGATCAGCACCTCGAGCAACGAGTTCGTCGGCGCCATCCCGATCCCGGACCGGCTGCGGCCGCTGGGAATGCTCGTCCCCCCGGCAAGCCGGCGGGGATTCGCCATCGGCTGGGACAGCTCGAAAATCGCGGTAGTCGATCTCACCGCGCGGGAGGTGACGAAGGTGGTGGGCACCGGTCTTGCCCAGTCGGGGTACGCCGCCGCCCGCGCCTCGCGCGACGGCAGCCGCCTGTTCGTCGGGTACGCCGGGGCCGGCGCCCTCATCGTCGTCGACACTGCGTCGCTCGAGGTCGCCGCCGATCTCGCCGTCCCCCTCGGCCCCTATCCCTCGTTCGCGGTGAGCCCGGACAGCGACCTCGTGTACGCGGCCCTGCCCGACAGCGACTACGTTTCCGTATGGGACGTTCCTGCAGCCGCCGTGAGGGAGACAATTCCCGCGGGCCGCTTTCCGGGGACCGTGGGGATGACGCCCGGCGGCGGGACTCTCTACGTCGCCAACCTGATCGACGAAACCGTGTCCGCCATCGACCTGGAGACGCGCGAGGTTGCCGCCACCATTCCGGTCGGCAGCTCGCCCGCAATCGCCCTGGTCAGTCCCGACGGGCGTTTCGTCTACGTCGCCAACTCCGACCGCACGATTTCGGTGATCGACCGGCAGCCGCAGGAGCCTTGAGGAGCAGGAACGCCTGTCTGTACGGATTGATCATCGAGGAACTGGAGAACCTGAGGCGGGAACGCCGAGACGGGAAATACGAAGGAGAAGGGATGAACATCATTCCGGGATCGACGACGGCGGAGCGGCCGGCCATCAAGCTGACCGTTCTGCCGACCGGCCCTTACCCTCATGACCGGGTGGGTGGACCCCGGGTTTCAGGATGTTGCAACCTGTTGCGGCGAAGCGTCGCGGCCATGCTGCTGTTCCCGGCCGCCGCCGCCCTGACTCCGGCTTCCGGCACCGAGCTCTCGACCGGTGCTCCGGATGACGAGGGACGCCCCGTTCTCCTGTCCGGTGTCGCCGTCAGCGAGTTCTCCGGGCGTCCCGGAGAACACACGTTCCACGCGGACTGGTCGCCGGACGGCAAGTGGATCGCCTGCGGCGTCATGCAAGGCGGCAACTACGACATCTGGATCGAACCGGCCGCCGGCGGAGAGCGCATCCGCCTGACCACCGATCCGGCGTGGGACCGGGTCCCGAGATGGTCTCCGGACGGTCGGAAACTGCTCTTCGCCTCCAACCGCAGCGGCGCCTGGAATCTGTGGACCATCGAGCCGTTCCGGCTGCAGGGGAACCCGGTGCGGATCACCGCCGATGAAGACGACCTCGTACCACCGCATGCGCTGCCGGCCGGCTGGTCGCCGGACGGCAGCGAGATCGTTTTCGCCTCCCAGCGGAGGAACCGCGAGCTCTGGGTCATCCCTGCCGGCGGCGGTGAGAAACGCAGGCTCCTCCCGGATGGGTACTACGGTTCGGACCCCGACTGGTCTCCCGACGGAAAATGGATCGTCTACAATTCCGACCGCGGCGGGTGGAGCGAGATCTGGGCGGTTCCCAGGTTGGGCGGCGCGGTGCGAAGGGTCACCTCCCTGCAACAGAAGAGCTACAACGCCAGCTGGTCTCCCGACGGCCGCTGGATCGCCTTCTGTTCGAAAGGGGCGGGGAACTTCCAGCTGTGGGCGGCGCCGTTCCCGGGAGGGTCTCCGGTGCAACTGACCGCCGCGGATGGCAGGCATACGGGCCCGCGCTGGTCCCCCGACGGCAGGCGGCTCGTCTTCGACGGCTCCGGTACCGACATCGCCGACGTGAGGGCCCTCGGGGGGATCGACGTCGCAGACCTGTCTCCGACCGGCCTGAGCGGCGTGGTCCGCGCCGGAGACCGGGCTGCAGCCGGGGTCGACCTGGCGGTTTCCGCCGGTGGCCGGTTGGTGGCGATGACTCGAACCGACCCGGCGGGTCGGTACCGGTTCGATCTGCCTCCCGGTTCGTACGAACTGGGTTCCGGCCGGGGAGCCGGGGTGCACCCGTCGGCAGCCGCACTTGGGGACAGGGAGGAGAAAGTCCTCGACCTGCAGTTCGCGGATTTGGGCACGCAGTTCCACGTCGACGACGACGCCCCACCGGGGGGGAACGGCACGCGGGAGCGGCCGTTCCGAACCATTCAGGAAGGCCTCAACGCGACCAGCTACGGCGATACCGTCCGCCTGGCGCCGGGAACCTACGATCACCCGGTGAAGCCCGTCAGCGGCGTGACGCTGCTGGGGGCCGGCTCGAACAAGACAACGGTGACCGGTGAAGCCCACTTCTGGCTGGCGGTGCGTCCCTTCATCCGCTACCACACCCGACCCGGCGAGAAGGCGGCGCTGCGCGCCATCGCCTTGAGCGACGTCGCCATGAAAGGGTTTGCGTTCGACGGCGGAGAGGAGTACCCGCGGCGCACCGCCGAAGAGGTCGCCGACGTGCTGGCCATGGTGATGGCGATCAACGGGGAGGACGTCGCCGCGGTCGAGACCCTGCTTGCCCGCAATCCCGGCCTGGCCGCGGCACGCATCCTGTCCCCGGATGCCCATGCCGGGGGAAGCACCTTCCTGCATCGCGCCGTCAGCATGTCCGAAGCCGCCAGCGACGGGAAGTACGAGATCGCCCGCCTGCTGATCGCGCACGGGGCCGGCGTCAATGCCGAAGGGGGTCAGGCCCGCGGCGCCGGCGAGTCGGCGCTGGGGTACGCCGCTTTCTTCGGCGACCTGCGGCTGGTCGAGCTGTATCTGGCGCACGGCGCCGATCCCAACCGCGCCGGCTCCACGGGCATCACGCCTGTCGACGCCGCGGCGCGCGAAGGTTCCCAGGCGGGAGGTTCCTCTACCTACGTCCCCTGCTTCGAGGCGCTGGTGAATGCGGGCGGCCGCTACCACCTCGGTCACCTGGTCATGCTCGAGCACACCGGGCGGCTCGGGGCGGACCTAGACAAGGACCCCGCGGGAGTAAACGAACCGATTCCGCTGGAAAGGGGGGGTCGAGGCACACCGCTGCACGAGGCAGCCGACCAGTGCATCGCCGAAGCGACGCGGCTGTTGCTGGAGCGAGGTGCGGACGTGAACGCCCTCGACGACAGCGGCAGGACAGCGCTCCGGGCAGCACTCGGTCGGGGAGACAAATGCGGCAGCGTCGTCGGGCTTCTGCGCGCTGCCGGGGCGGCCCGGCCATGGCCGGCCCACCGGTCCTCGGCCGACTTCGACATCGCCAGCGACGTTCCGATCAGTGAATTCGCCGCCCTGCCGGTGCGCGAGGAGCACGCCGACTGGTCCCCGGACGGCAGGTGGATCGCCTACGGCGCCAACCATGACGGCAATCGCGACATCTGGATCAAACCGGTCTCCGGGGGCGACCCTGTGCGCATCACCTCAGACCCGGGGAACGACCGCGTGCCGAGGTGGTCTCCCGATGGCGGCAAACTGCTCTTCGCCTCCGACCGCGGCGGGCGCTGGAACCTGTGGACGGTGGCCCCCTTCTCCGTTGAAAACAGCCTGGAGCGGATCACCAGGGACGAGGACGCGGTCATATCTCACGCCCTCCCGGCCGGCTGGTCCCCCGACGGCAGCGAGATCGTCGTTACGGGGTTGCGAGGTGGGTATGAGCTCTGGATCGCCTCCGCCGCCGGGGGTGACAGAAGGCAGCTCGATACGCATGGACTGAGAGGCTGGGATCCGGACTGGTCCCCGGACGGCCGCTGGATCGCCTTCAACGCGCACGGCGAGGAGGGGTATGCCCAGTTGTGGGCGATTCCCGCGGCCGGCGGCGAGGTGCGCCGGCTGGCCTCCCTGGCGCAGAACAGCTACAACCCGGCGTGGTCCCCCGATGGCCGCTGGATCGCTTTCACCGCCCGCGACCAGGGTCCGTTCAACCTGTACGCCATCCCGTTTGCGGGAGGCCCCCTCGTCCAGCTTACCGACTCGACCGCGGGGCACATCGGGCCCAGGTGGTCCCCGGACGGCGGCAGGCTCGTCTTCGAGTCCAGAAGAGGGGATATCGCCATCGCCGAGGTGGGCGACCTCGACCTCGCCGGGGAGCGCGCGGCCCGTATAGCGCAGACGGCGTTGGAGAAGGGCGGGGGAACGCACTGGTACGTCGACGACGATGCCCAGGTCGGCGGCGACGGATCGCAGGAGCATCCGTTCCGAACCGTTGGGGAAGCCCTGAATGCGAGCAGCAAGGGCGCCACCGTACGACTCGCGCCCGGCACCTACAGTCAGCCGCTCGAGCGCGTCAGCAGCGCGACCCTGCTGGGACCCGGCGCCGCCAGCCCGC